>NZ_CALLUR010000187.1:0-7757 GCF_938010445.1 uncultured Thermus sp. | reverse complement strand
TGGGAGCGGGAAACCGGGGTCTAGCCTATGCGCGTCACGCCCACGCCCTGGGCGCCCGCATCGTGGCGGTGGCGGACCCCCGGCCGGGGCGCCTGGCGGCCTTTCGCCAGGCCTTCGGGGTGGAAAGGACCTTTGCCGATTGGCGGGAGCTTTTGCAGGCCCCTCTTTTCGGGGAGGCTGCGGTGGTGGCCTTACCCGACCGCCTGCACGCCGAGGCTGCGGTGGCCCTCATGGAAAAGGGCTACCACCTTCTCCTGGAGAAGCCCATCGCCCCCACCTGGCGGGAGGTGGAAGGGGTGGCCGAGGCCAAGAGGCGCACGGGGCGCATGGTGGCCGTGGCCCACGTGCTGCGCTACACTCCCTATGCCCGGGCCCTGAGGGAACGGCTCAGGGAAGGGGCGGTGGGCCAGGTGGTTTCCGTCCAGCACCTGGAGCCGGTGGGCCACTGGCACTACGCCCACAGCTTCGTACGGGGAAACTGGCGGAAGGAGGCGGAGTCTAGCCCCTTTCTTCTGGCCAAGAGCGTCCACGACCTGGACTGGATCCTCTTCCTGCTGCCGGGGGAGGTGGCCCGGGTGGCCTCCTTCGGGGGGCTGTACCACTTCCGCCCCGAGAACCGGCCTCAGGGGGCGGCCAGCCGGTGCCTGGAATGCCCCAAGGAGGTGGAGGGGTCCTGCCCCTTTTCCGCCAAGCGCATTTATCTGGAGGCCTACGAAAAGGGGGAGCGCGGCTGGCCCCTGGACGTGGTGGCCTACCCGGTGACCTGGGAGAACCTGATGCAGGCCTTGAAGGAGGGCCCCTACGGGGAGTGTGTGTACCTGGGGAAGAACGACGTGGCGGACCATCAGGTGGTGGTGTTGGAATACCGGGACGGACGCACGGCCAGCCTGCATGTGGAGGGGTTGAGCCGGATGCGGTTTCGGGAGACCCGCATCTTTGGCACCCGGGGGGAGCTTTTGGGGGACGGTCGGTACCTCAGGCTCTACCGGTTCGGGGAGGGGGAGAGGGTTTATGACCTGGAGACGGAGGCGGAGGGTTCCATCCGCAGCGGGCACGGGGGTGGGGACTTTGGGCTGGTCCAGGCCTTCTTACAAGCCCTGATCCGGGGTGACGAAGGCCCCCTGGAGCCCTTCTCCGAGGCGGTCCAGGCCCACCGACTCACCTTCTTGGCGGAAGAGGCCAGGAGGGCCCGTAAGGTGGTCCAAGTGGAAATCCCCTTGCCCTAGAGGGCAAGGGGCCTTTGGCGGAGAGGGCGGGATTCGAACCCGCGAGGCAGGTTTAAGCCCGCCTACACGATTTCCAGTCGTGTCCCTTCAGCCACTCGGGCACCTCTCCAAGTGCCAAGCCTGAGTTTAACAAGGCCCGTTTTTAACGTCAAGTAAGCTGGTGGTGTGCGGGTGGTGGTGGCCCACGAGAACCTGGACTTTGACGCCCTGGGCTCCATGGTCCTGGCAGGAAGGCTATTCCCGGGGAGCGTTCTGGCCTTGGTGGGGGGCCTCGAGGGGCCTCTAAAGGAGATCGCTCCCCTTTTGGAGGATCGTTTGGATCTGGTCCCGGCTGGGGAGCTCCCCTTGGGGAGGGTGGGCGAGGTCATCCTGGTGGACAACGCCCGGCCCGAGCGCATCGGGCCCTTCAAGGCCTTGGTGGGCCGGGTTCCTTTCCTGGTGTTTGACCACCACCCCCGGGCCCCTGGGGATGTGCCGGCGGTGGGGGGTAGGGTGGCCCAGGTGGGGGCCACGGTGAGCCTTTTGGTGCCCCTTATTCGGGAGCGGGGCCTGACGCTTACGCCTTTGGAGGCCACCTTGGCCTATGCGGGGATCTGGGAGGACACCGGGGGGTTTAGCTTTCCCTCCACCACGCCTCTGGACCTCGAGGCCGCCCATTTCCTGGCCCAGCAGGGTGCGGAGATCCCCAGGGTTCGGCAGTGGGTGCGGCCCCATATGGGGGAGGAAGCCCGGGAGGTGCTGAAGGCCCTGATGCGCACCGCCCGGGTGGTGGAGCGGGAAGGCTTCCGCCTCCTCCTGTGCCAGGCCAAGGAGGAAGGGTACGTGCCCGCTTTGGCCCCTCTCGCCCATACCCTATTGGACCTGCACGAGGCCGATGGGGTCCTTTTGGTCCTGAAGCTGGGGCGGGAGGTTCTCCTCATTGCCCGGAGCCGGGAGCGGCTGGATGTGGGCCGTTGGCTTTCCCAGGTGGGGGGCGGGGGGCACCCTCGGGCGGCCTTCGCCCGGGTGCGGGGGGTGCGGAATGCGGTGAAGCGCCTTGTGGAGAGCCTTCCCCGGTACCTGGAGCCTGAGCCCACCTTGGGCGAGGTCATGACCTCGCCCGTGGAAACCCTGCGCCCCACCACGGTGCGGGAGGCCCTCCGGGTTCTGGAGGACCGCGGGTACGGGGCCATGCCGGTGGTGGTGCCCTTGGGGGGGGAAGGGGTGCGGATTCTGGGCCTAGCCCGCAGGCGGGACCTGAGGAAGGCGGAAAGGCTAGGTTTGGCAGAGCATCCCGTGGAAGGGTTTCTGGCCCGGGCCGTGGTCCTGCCCCCGGAAACCCCCCTTTCCCAGGTGGGGCCCTACTTGAAGGAGGGAGGAGGGCGGGTCCTGGTGGGAAAGCGGCATGGGGAGGGAGTGAGGCTTTTAGGCATCTTTACCCGGACTGACCTCTACCGGAAGAAGCCTTCTTTGGAGAAGCCCTTGGGAGAGCGGATTCTGGAGGCCTTGCCCGAGGGGGCCAGGCAGGTGGTCCTGGCCCTTAAGGAGGCCTTTCCCCAAGGGGTGTACCTGGTGGGCGGCGTGGTGCGAGATGCCCTTCTGGGCCGCTCTGGGCCGGATATAGACCTGGTTCTGGAACCGGGGGTAAAGGTGGGGGAGGTGGCCCGCTTCCTGGTGGAGCGCTTTGGAGGGAGCTTTGGCCTGCACTATGCCTTCGGCACCGCGCGGGTGCGCCTCTCTTTCGGCCTTGCCGTGGACCTGGCGGAAAGCCGGGAGGAGGTGTACCCCTACCCCGGGGCCCTGCCCCAGGTGCGCCCAGCCCCCATCGCCAAGGACCTGGAGAGGCGGGATTACACGGTGAACGCCATGGCTTTGTCCCTGGCCACCCTGGAGCTTTTGGATCCTTACGGGGGCCTCGAGGATCTCCAGGCCCGCCTGCTTCGTCCCCTTCACCCCCTCTCCTTCGTGGAGGACCCTAGCCGCATCGTCCGGGGGGCACGCCTGGCGGCCCGCCTGGCCTTCCGCTTTTCCGAGGAGGCCTTGAAGGCCCTGCCTCCGGCCCTCCTGCCCGAGGTGCTGAAGACGGCCAGCAAAAGCCGCCTGAGGGACGAGCTTTGGCTCACGCTAGAGGAGGATACCTTCCTCGATGCCCTCTCCCTCCTGGAGGAACTGGGGGCCCTGGGTCCCCTCTATGGGCTTAGGCTTCCGCCGCGGGAGCCCTTTGCCCGGCTTAGGTGGAGTTACCCCGAGGAGGAGGGAATCCCTGCAGAGCGGCTGAGGGGGGAAGCCCGCCTCCTCTTGCTCCTCTACTTCCAGGAAAATCCCCTGGAGAAGGCCTTAGCCCTGGGGCTTCCCAAGCGGCTCCAGGAGGCCCTAGCCCTCTTGCTGAAGGGTTCCTGGAATGAGGTGGAAAAGGAAGCCCTGGCGAAGGAGCCCCTGCGGAGCGTTTTTTTGGCCCTCTTCCCCGGGAAGGAGGGCTGGCTTATGGAGAAGAGGCGAGTCCTCATGGGGCGGGACCTTTTGCAACTGGGCCTTAAGCCGGGCCCCAGGGTGGGGGAGATCCTGCGCCAGGTGGCCGAGGCCCGGGCTCGAGGCGAGGTGAGGACCTTTGAGGAGGAGCTGGCATTAGCCCGTAGACTGATAGGCGATGGGTCTTTTTCCGTACCTCAATGACCCCCCGGTCTTCCTGGTGGCCTTCGCCTTTGCCGTTTTTGGCCTCGTGATCCACAACCTTTTCCAAGCCCACCTGGCAGACCGGTACGGGGATACGGCCCCCCGGCGCTACGGTTTCCTTTCCCTGGACCTCCGGGCCCACCTGGAGCCCTTGGGCCTGGTCCTGTTGGTCCTTCTGGGCTTTGGCTGGCCTCGGTTCGTGCCCACCGGCCTTCCGGGGAGGAAGGGGGCCATGGTGGCCCTCATGGGCCCGTTGGGTTTCTTTGTGGCCGCCTTCCTGTACGGCCTTCTCGCCCGCTTTTTGCCCTACCCCTTTGGGGAGGGGCTTTGGGTGGCCCAAAGGCTCATGCTCCTGCACGCCGCCATTTACCTTTTCCCCGTGCCCCCTTTGGATGGGGCCAAGGCCCTTTATGCGGTGGGCGGGTATGAAGCCCGGCGTTTTCTGGATCAGGTGGCCTCATACGGGCCCCTGGGCTTTATCCTCATCTTCCTGGTCCTCTCGTTTACCGGGGTCACGGGCTCGGTGGTCCGGGGGCTGGCGGGGCTTCTGGAAACCTTTTATCGGGCTTTAGGGCTATGATCGGGCTTTGGCAGCAAGACCCCTTGGCCTTCGTACTGGCCTTTGCCGCCTTGGTCTTCAGCCTGGTTTTGCATGAGCTGGGCCACGCCTACGCCGCCTACTTCTTCGGTGATACCACGGCGAAGCGCCAAGGGCGGCTTACCCTTAACCCCTTGAAGCACCTGGACCCCTTGGGCACGGTGCTTCTTCTCCTGGTGGGCTTTGGCTGGGCCAGGCCGGTGCCCATCCATCCCCCGGCCTTCCGCTCCTACCGGCTGGGCCTTTTCGTGGTCTCCATAGCCGGGATCGTCATCAACCTGGTTTTGGCCGTGCTCTTCGCCCTTGTGGTGCGGGGGATCTTTGCCCTGGATCCTGTGGGGGTGGTCCTGACCCTAAGGGGAGAAGGGCAGACCCTATGGGGACTTTTGGCGCTGGCCGCTTTCTTCGCCAGCTCCATCAACCTGGTCCTGGCGGTCTTCAACCTCCTGCCCATTCCTCCCTTGGACGGCTCCAAAATCCTGCAAAGCCTTTTGCCCCTTTCCTGGCAGCCCCTCCTTTGGCGGCTGGAGCAGTACGCCTGGCTTTCCTTCCTCCTTATCCTTACGGTGTTGCGGGGGCCCATTCAGGAGGTGTTGCGTTTTGCCCGCAGGGTGTTCTTTGGCCTTTTCTTTGGCTAGACTGGGGCTATGCGCACCCTGAGCCTAGTGCTGGCCGTGCTCTCCCTTTTGTTACTGCTTCCGGCCCTTTTGCCCCTTGTGGGCTGGCTCAACTGGCTGGTTCTGCCCCTGGCCCTTTTGGCCGCCGGGCTTGGGGTGCTAGCTGGGGAGGAGCGAGCCTTTAGGTTGGGGCTTTTGGTGATGATCGTCTCCGCCCTGCGCCTTTTCCTAGGCGGGGGCCTCCTCTAGCCAGCTGCGCAGGACCTTCAGGTTCCAGGCGTCCTCCTCGGGGCTTCTTGGGGTTTCCAAGATGAAGACCCGGTTCCTGAGCCGGGGGTCCAGGAGAACGCGTTTAAGCCCTTCCCCGATCTGGCCTTGGAGAAGGTGGGCATGGTGGTCTATGCGGCTGGCTAGGCCCCCCACGGAATCGTTTAGGTGCACCACCGGCACCCGCTTTAGGCCCACGAGGCGGTCCAGTTGGCTCAAGACCTCCTGGGGCTCCTCCCTCACGTCGTACCCGGCGGCATAGGCATGGCAGGTGTCCAGGCAGACCCCCAGGGGAGTGTCCTCCAAGAGCCAGGCCAGCTCCTCAAACCGGGCCCCCACCTTTTCCCCGCCTCCGGCGGTGTTCTCCACCAGGAGGGTGGGCCGCTCCTTTACCCCGGCCAGGCGCAGGGCCCTTAGGAGGCCCTCTTTTACCCGTTGGGGGTCTCCTGAGCCTGGATGGACCACCACGTACTCCAGTCCCAGGATGCGGGCCTTTTCCAGGTCGTCCGCCAGGCTCATCACGCTCTTTTCCCAAAGCTCCCCCTCCGCCCCCAGGTTCACCAGATAGGAGGCATGGATCACCCCGGGAAGCTCCCCGGCCATTTCCCGCAGGGCGCGGAAGGTTTCCACCTCGCTGGGGGAAAGGGCGCGGGTTTTCCAGCTACGGGGGCTTTTGGCGAAGATCTGGAAGGCGGAAAGGCCCAGGGCCTGGGCTTCTTCCACGGCCCCGGCCACCCCCTTTTTCCCGGCGATGGAAAGGTGAAAGCCATAGCGCACCATCTCACTCCTCCAGCACCTCCACCCGTACCCGGGTGGCGGAAAGGGCCCCAATGGCCTTGGCGGCGGCGTAAGAGAGGTCAATGATATACCTGCCCCCAAAAGGTCCCCGGTCGTTGATGCGCACCACCACGCTTCTGCCGTTTTTTAGGTTGGTGACCCGCACCCGGGTGCCGAAGGGCAAGGAGGGGTGGGCGGCGGTGAGGGCGTGCATATCGTAGACCTCCCCGCTGGCCGTGCGCTTCCCGTGGAATCCCGGGCCGTACCAGACGGCCAGGCCCTCCTGGACCAAAGGCTTCCTCTTAGGGGGTTCGCCATGGCCCAGGCGGAGGACCTGCCCTGGGAAGATGAGGTCCGAGGTGAGGCCGTTTAGCCCCTTTAGCTCTTCCACGCTCAGGCCATGGGCCTTGGCGATGCGGTATAGGGTGTCCCCCTTTTGTACGGTATAGGTCTGGGCCAGGGCACCGGAGAGGAAAAGGGCTAGGACCAGGGCGCGCACCTAAACCTCCCGCCAGCCCCGGGGAAAGCGGGAGAGGAGTTCCATCCCCGTATCCGTGATGAGGACAAGCTCCTCTATGCGCACGCCTCCTTTCCCCGGTAAGTAGACCCCGGGCTCCACGGTGACCACCATGCCCGCCTCGAGGGTCTCCTCCGTATACGGGGAAAGCCCTGGCCCCTCGTGGACGGCAAGCCCCACCCCGTGCCCCAGGGAGTGGACGAAGTAGCGGTCCAGTTGGAAGCGCCTTAGCTCCTCCCGGGCCAGGGCGTCCAGCTCCTTGGTGCTTTTGCCTGGGCCCAGGGCGTCTAGGACCCTTTCCAGGGTGGCCAGGGTGGCCTGGAAGGCCCGCTTGAGTTCCCCGTCCACCCTTCCCAGGGCCACGGTGCGGGTCATGTCCGAGTGGTACCCCTCCACCTCCGCCCCCAGGTCCAGGGTGACCAGTTCCCCGGCCTCGAGGGCTTTCCCCGAGGCCCCGGCATGGGGCAAAGCCCCCCGTACCCCCGAGGCCACAATGGGAGGGAAGGCCACCCCAGCTCCCCGGCGTTTCAGGAAAAACTCTATCTCCAAGGCCACCTCCCGCTCCAAAACGCCGGGCTTCAGGAGGGTGAGGGCGTGGGCCAGGGCTTCTTCCGCCAGGGCCTGGGCCTTGCGGATCCGCTCCACCTCCTCCGGGGTTTTCTTGAGCCTAAGCCGTTCTATGACCCCCTTGGTGGGCACCCACTCCGCAGGGGCGAGCTCCCGCAAGCGCTCCAAGGAGGCGTAGGGAAGGTGCTCGGCCTCAAAGCCCACCCGTCCTCTGAGCCCCCTCAGAAGGGCCTCTTTTTCCTCCCGCTTCAGCACCTTAGCGGGGATGCGGCTTTCCCGCTCCGCCTCAGGGTAGCGGGGGTCGGTGAGGAGGAAGGAGCCTTCCCCCATGACCAGGACCTGGGCGTCCTCGGGGTGGGGAAAGCCCGAAAGGTAGCGGACGTTTTCCGGGCGGGTGATGTAGAGGGCATCCAGCCCCAAGGGCTCTAAGAGGGTCTTGGGCTCCAGCACGGGGCCTACTATACCACCCGTTAACCCTCTTCCAGGTTCACGCCCGGGTACCCATGGGCCACGGTCAACTCCAGAGGGGGACAGGG
>NZ_CALLUR010000186.1:0-2623 GCF_938010445.1 uncultured Thermus sp. | reverse complement strand
TACACTGAGGAAACGGGTCCGGGATCCCCCCGGTCGCCCTGGGAGGCCTATGCGTGCCCACATCATTACCTTTGGATGCCAGATGAACGAGTACGACTCCCACCTGGTGGCCAGCGAGCTGGTGAGCCTGGGGTGGGAGCTGGTGGACAGCCTGGAGGAGGCGGACTTCGTCTTGGTGAACACCTGCGCCGTCCGCGGCAAGCCCGTGGAGAAGGTGCGCTCCCTCCTGGGCCAGCTCCGTAAGGAAAAGGAGAGAAGGGGGCTTCTCATCGGGCTTATGGGCTGCTTGGCCCAGCTGGACGAGGGCCAGCAGATGGCCCGGAAGTTCGGGGTGGATATCCTCCTGGGTCCCGGGGCCCTTACCTCCTTGGCGGAGGCCTTGAGGGAGAACGGCCGCTTCTGGGACCTCACCTTCAAGGAAGACCTCCTGGACTACATCCCCCCGCCCCCCAAAGGGGCCCTTTCCGCCCACGTGACCATCATCCGGGGATGCAACCACCACTGCACCTACTGCATCGTGCCCACCACCCGGGGTCCTGAGGTTTCCCGCCATCCCGACCTGATCCTGAGGGAGATAGAGGCCCTGAGGGAAGCCGGGGTGCTGGAGGTCACCCTTTTGGGGCAAAACGTGAACTCCTACGGCAAGGACCAGCCGGGCTTCCCCTCTTTTGCCCAGCTCCTCCGCATGGTGGGCCGGATGGGCATCCCCCGGGTGCGCTTCCTCACCAGCCACCCGGTAAACTTCACCGACGACATCATAGAGGCCATCGCCGAAACCCCAGCCATTACCCGCTACATTCACCTGCCGGTGCAGTCGGGTTCCGACCGGGTGCTGAGGCGCATGGCCCGGGAGTACCGCCGGGCGCATTACCTGGAGCGCATCCGCAAGATCCGCGAAGCCTTGCCGGATGTGGTGCTTTCCACGGATATTATCGTGGGCTTTCCTGGGGAGACGGAGGAGGACTTCCAGGAAACCCTTTCCCTCTACGACGAGGTGGGGTACGACCAGGCTTACATGTTCATCTACTCCCCAAGGCCCGGAACCCCTGCCTACAAGCACTTCCAGGACCTGCCCCGGGAGGTGAAGGTGGAGAGGCTCATGCGCCTCATTGAGAAGCAAAAGGAGTGGAGCTACCGCCGGAACCTGGAGTGGGTGGGGAAGACCGTGGAGGTGTTGGTGCGGGGGGAGGCTAAGGAGGAGGGGTACGTACAGGGTCACGACCGGGGAAACCACCCGGTGCTGGTTCCTGCCCACCAGGCCCCCACCCCTGGGCTTTACCAGGTGGAGATCAAACAGGCCACCCCCCACCTGCTCTTTGGGGAGGTGGTGGGGGCCCGGGAACCCGCCCCCATCCCTTTGCCCGTGGCCTGAGGGGGGGCTATGGGACGGCACCTTTTGCCTGTGAGCGGAGCCTTGGCCCTGTTTCTCCTCCTTTGGGCCAGTTTCCGCTTCAGCCCGGGGGGCTTTCTTCTGGCCCTAGGGTTTTCCTTTCCCCTGTATCTGGGTCTATTGCGCTGGCAAGGGAGGCTTTTGCAAAGGGGGCCTTCCCAGGCGGCCTTGGAGCGCTTGGCCATGAAGGAGGCTTGGCGGAAGGGGGGCTTTTTGCGCCCGGAGGACCTCAAGACCTTCCTCTCCCCCTCCGAGGCGGAGCGCCTTTTGGAGGGGCTCGTGGGCCGGGGGCTTTGCCGGAAGGAGGGGGAAGGGTACCGGTTCTAGATGGCGGGTGGCCGGGCGAAAGCCGAGGTGGTGGTCCTGGGGGCGGGGGTGGTGGGGCTTACCGCCGCCCGGCTTTTGCAGGAGAAAGGCCACCGGGTCTTGGTGGTGGCCCAGGGCCTGGGGGAGGCCAGCCGGGTGCCCGTGGCCCTGGTGAACCCTTTAAGGGGCAGGCGCTTCACCCTGGCCCCACGGGGCGAGGAGGCCCTCGAGGCGGCCCTCCGCTTCTATAGCCGCTTCGTGCCCTTGCACCTTGGCGTTTACCGCCCGGTGCCGGAAGGGGAGAGGGAGAGGGTGGCCTTGCGGCTTGGGGGGCTTAGGCACACCTGGGAGGAGGGGGGCGTCCTGTTGGAAGAGGCCTTCTGGCTGGAGCCCAGGCCCCTTCTGGAGAGGCTTGCGGAAGGGCTTTCGCTTCTTAAGGCCCGGGTTTTGGCCTGGGAGCCCCCGTACCTGGTTTTGGAGGGCGGGGAAAGGGTCCACGGGGAGGTGCTGGTCTATGCCGGTGGGGGGCAGGGGGCGCACCTTTTGGGCCTCGAGGGGCGGCATATCCCGGGACTGGTCCTTACCCTCCTGGACTACTTTCCCCGGGCCATCAGCTACCGGGTCTACCTGGCGGGAAGCGTGCTTGGGGGAAGCTACCTGCCCCACCAGAAGACCCCGGAGGCCCCACCCCCCACGGAAGGGGAGGCGGAGTGGCTCCTCAGGGGGGCGGAGGCCCTTTTGGGCTACAGGCCAAAAGTGGCCTCGGCCTGGCGGGGGGTGCGCTTCCGGCTGGCAAACCCCAGCCCGCTTGGCAGCACGGTGGGGCTTCCCTACCTCTTTCCGGTGGCCGGGGGTTTTGCCCTCACGGGGCTCGGCTCCACCGGGTTCCTCTATGCCCCCTGGCTTGGGGAGAGGTTGCTTGCGGCC
>NZ_CALLUR010000185.1:0-3425 GCF_938010445.1 uncultured Thermus sp. | reverse complement strand
GGAAGGGGGTTACGACTGGATCGCGGTCCTGGGGGCAGCCCAGTATGGGGGAAGGCCCTCCCCCATCCTGGAAAGACGCCTCGAGGCCGCCCTTCACCTATACCGGCAGGGCCTGGCCCCCAAGGTGGCGGTGGCGGGAGGTAAGGCCCCAGGGGACCGTTACAGCGAAGGGGAGGTGGGTTGCCGCTACCTGCGGGAGAGGGGCGTGCCGGCCGAGGCCCTGCTTTGCGAGGGGGAAAGCCAAAACACCTACGAGAACCTCCTTTTCCTCAAACCCCACCTATCCGGACGCATCCTTTTGGTCACCGATGCTCCCCACCTACCCCGGGCCCTCCTCCTGGCCCGGCTCCTGGGCCTGAGGGCCGAGGGCCACCCGGTGCCCGGGCAATACCCGCTATCCTACTGGCTCCGGGAAGCCCTCTTTCGCCTCTGGCTCTACCTGGGCCTAAAACCCCTCCCCCGGGGAAACGGCCTCAGGAATCTTCCTCTAAACGCCTTAGAGAGTCTAGGTACCCCTGGAAAAGGGCCTTAACCTGCGCCACAAAGAGGGCCTTTTCCTGCTTGGCCCGTTGTATCTCTGCCCGCACGCGCTCAAGCTCCTCTGCTGCTTCCCTTAGTACCTGGTCCTTGGCCGCCAGGGCTTCCTTCCTGATGAGCTCCGCCTCCCGTTCCGCCTGGGCCTTGAGCTCGCGGGCGATGCGCTCCGCCGCCACCACCGCCCGCTTCAGCTCCCCTTCCGCCTCCTTCAGGCGGGCGTTTTCCTCTTCAAGGGCCCTTACCTGGTTTCTAAGCTCCTCCTTCTCCCGGATGAGGCCTTCCAGGACCTCGGCCACCTGGGCCAGGTAGGCCCTGACCGCCTCCTTCTGGTAGCCCCGAATCCCGGTGGGAAACTCCTGGTAGCGAATGTCCAAGGGGGTTAGGTCCATGCGCCCTTCAGTCTACAAAAAGGGCCCGGCCCACCCTGACCAGGGTGGCCCCCTCCTCCACGGCGATGGGAAAGTCCTCGGACATGCCCATGGAGCGCTCGGGAAGGCCATAGCGGTCGGCCAGCTGGGAAAGCCGGCGGAAGATGGGGCGCACCACGGCCTCGGGGCCCATGGGGGGCACGGTCATGAGGCCAAGGACCGCAAGGTGTTCCATCTCCCCGAGCCGGGCCAGGGCCTCGGGGAGTTCCTCCTCCAAAAACCCGTGCTTCTGGGGTTCCCGGCCCAGGTTCACCTCCACCAACACCCTAAGCCTAACCCCCTCCCGCTCCCCCACCCTCTCCAAGGCCTCCGCCAGGCGCAGGGAATCCAGGGAGTGGATGAGGGCAAACCGGGGGGCGAACTTGGCCTTGTTGCGCTGCAGGGGACCTATGAGGTGCCACTCGGCCTCGAGGACCTCCATCTTCTTCAAGGCCTCCTGGACCCGGCTTTCCCCCAAGGGAAAGGAGCCGTAGCGCAGGACCTTTTCCCTTATCTCCTCCGGGCTCCTCCCCTTGGTCACCGCCACCAGGCGCACCCCTTTAGGGTCCCGCCCGGCGCGGCGGCAGGCGGCCGCTATGCTTTCCAGCACCTGAGGAAGCCCCATGGGCTAAAGCTCGGCCAGGATGCCCCGCACAAAGCGGCGGAAGATGGGGCCGGTCTTGGCGGCCACCGCCAGGACCTCCTCCTCGGTGGCGTGGTGCTCCCTTTCCGGCACCGCCATGTCGGTGATGGTGGAAAGGCCCAAGACCCTGGCCCCCAGGTGCCGGAGGGCGATGACCTCGGGCACCGTGGACATGCCGATGGCGTCGGCCCCCAGTTCCCGAAGCATCCTCAGTTCCGCCCGGCTGGCGAAGCTGGGGCCCAAAAACCAGGCATAGACCCCTTCATAGAGGTGCAGGTCCTGCCTCCTGGCCACCTTGCGGGCCAGCTCTATCAGGGCGGGGTCGTAGGCCTCAAACATCACCGGGAAACGGGGACCTAGGCGCTCGTCGTTTCTCCCCCTTAAGGGGTTTACCCCGCTGGGGTTCAGGTAGTCCAGGTGGAGCATGATCCCCCCGGCCTGGAACCTGGGGTTTAACCCTCCCGCCGCCGAGGTCAGGATAAAGGTTTGGGCCCCTAGGAAATACCCCACCCGCACGGGGAAGACCACCTCCTCAGGGCTATAGCCCTCGTAGTAGTGGACCCGCCCCTGGAAGACCAGAACCCGCTTGCCCTCAAGCCCCCCCAGGACGAGCCGGCCCGCATGCCCGGGAGCCGTGGAAAGGGGAAAATGGGGAATCTCCCCGTAGGGGATCTCCGCCTCCTTGGCCACCTCCTCCGCCAGGGGGCCAAGCCCCGAGCCCAATACGATCCCCACTCCCGGCACAAAGCCGGTCTTAGAACGAATGTAGGCCACCGCCTCCTGGATCTTCTCGTAGACCTCCATGGCGAACATTCTACTCTCACGCCCCCTTCACCGGCTTTTGGTAAGCTCTCGCCCATGAAACGGCTTCTTGCCTTGGCTCTCTTGGGCCTTATGGCCCTGGCCGCCCCCATCCGGGAGGTGGTGGTGGAAGGAGGCGATCCCGTTCTCCAGGCCCTAGCCCGGGCCGCCTTGCCCTTTGGCGTGGGGGACGAGCCCCAGGACCTCGAGGAGGCCAAGAAGGCCATCCTGGCCACCGGCTACTTCCAGCGGGTGGAGGTGCGGCTGGAAGGGGATGTCCTCAAGGTGGTCCTCACCCCCTACCCCCCCATCGCCCAGGTAAGGGTGGAGGGCCAGGCCTTCCCTCAGGAGGCCCTCCTGCGCTTTCTAGAGCAGAACTTCGCCATCGGCCCGGAGACCACCTATAACCCCATTAGGGCCGGGGAGGCGGCCAAGGCCTTGGCCGAGGCCTACCGGCAAAACGGCTTCCCCTTCACCCCCAAGGTGGCGGTGGAGGCCAAGGAGCAGGGGGGCAGGATCCTCCTCACCTTCCGGGTGGAGGAAAACCCCGAGGTGAAGGAGGTGCGCCTGGAAGGGGCAAGCCTCCTCCCCCAGGCCGAGCTCCTGAAGCCCTTGGAAGCCCTAAAGGGCCCCTTTAGCTTCGCCAAGTACCAGGAGGCCCTTAGGGCCCTGGCCGCCCGCTACGAGCGGGCAGGCTATCGCTTTAGCGGCCCCGACCCCCAAAGAAGCCGCCTCGAGGAGGGCCTCCTCACCGTGGCCGTGCAGGAGCTAAAGGTGGTGCGCCTGGAGGGCGAGGGCCTGGACCTCACCGGCTTCCCCCTCAAGGAAGGGGACTACCTGCGCTACGACCTCCTCTTGGAAGGGGTGCAGGCCCTTTCCCGGAAGCTTTCCCGGGTGGTGAACTTCAGCCTGGAGCCGGAAAGGGAGGGGGTGGTGGTACGGCTCCAGGCGGGGCCTGAGGGCGGGGCCATAGAACGGGTGGAGATCACCGGCCACACCGCCTTCCCCACGGAAACCCTCTTGGGCCTCCTGCGGCT
>NZ_CALLUR010000184.1:0-9067 GCF_938010445.1 uncultured Thermus sp. | reverse complement strand
CGCTCCTCCACGGTATGGGCCACGGCCTGGGCGGCCTCCAGGGGCACCCCCAAGGGCAGAAGGGCCTCCACCAAAAGGCCTTTGGAAAGGGGCCATCTTCCACGTCGCAGGCGAACAAAGACCTCAGCCACTCTCTGGCATCATAGCATTTTCCCTATGAGGACGGGCTTCCTTGACAGGGTTTTTCCCCGCGTGCTACCATACCTTACGGCTTGGCGCCGTAGCCAAGTGGTAAGGCAGAGGTCTGCAAAACCTCCATTCGCCGGTTCGAATCCGGCCGGCGCCTCCAAGGTACGGGCGCGTAGCTCAGGTGGCCAGAGCACTACCTTGACACGGTAGGGGTCGGTGGTTCAAGTCCACTCGCGCCCACCAAGAACCCCCGGGAGTTTCCTCCCGGGGGATTGCCTTACCCCCCGGGCACCACCGGCGCCCGGGGTGGGAACTCGGCCTCCTCGGGAAGAAGGCGCCGTTTCTTGGCCCGGCGGTACACCGCATCCCACATGCGGCAGAAGGAGCACACCGCCCCCGTGGTGGGATAGCCGCAGCGCTCGCAGGCACTTAGGGCTACTTCTTCGCCAGCCTGGAGTCTGGGCTGGATCCTATCCAGAAAGCCCTCGAGGAACCGCAGCTTGGCCCCGGGCATCTCCCGCTCTACCAGGTTCAAGGCCTCCTTGTAAAGGAGGCTCTTGGCCCCCTGGGCGTTGGGGCACTCCTCGTGCAGGTAAGGGATCCCCCTCAGGAGGGTGTAGGAGAGCACCTCCCGCTCGCTAAAGCGGTAAAAGGGCTTGACCCGGGCCGCCAGGCCCGGCTTCTCGGGCAGCACCGGCCCCTGGCGGACCAGGGCGTCCTCCTGGGGGTTCAGGAGGTTGCCGAAGAGGACCGCCGCCTCGTCGTCCAGGTTATGGCCGGTGGCCACCACCCTGAAGCCCCCCTCCACCGCCACCTGGTTGATGATGTAGCGCTTGGAAAGCCCACAGGCGGAACAGGCCACCCGCCCCGAAAGCTGGGCCAGCTCCGGAACCCCAAAGCCATAGGCCTGGCGCAGGTCCACCACCCAAAGCTCCAGGCCCCGGTCCTGGGCAAAGCGTTGCGTGACCTGAAGGCTCCTCTCCGAGTAGCCCCCAATCCCCAGCTGCAGATGAAGCCCCACCGCCTGGTAACCCAGCCGCCAAAGCACATCCCAAAGGGCCAGGGAATCCTTGCCCCCGGAAACCGCCACCAAAACCCGCTCGCCCGGCCGGAGCATCCGGTGGCGGCGGATGGCCCGCTCGGTTTCCTTGACGAACCACTCCAGGTAGTGCTCCTTGCACAGGGCAAAGCCCCGGTTCCTCAGCTCCACCTGGGCTTTTTGGCCGCAGACCTTACACACCATGGCCGCCCCACCCCTGGCCCCCGGAGATGGCGGAGAGGACCTCGAGGGTCTCCCCTTCCCCCACCCTCTCGTCCAGGGTGAGGAGCTCCTCCCCCCGGATCACCACCACCGTTTCCGGATTCAAGCCCAGCTCCAGGAGGATCTCCTTCAGGGGCCTATCCCCTTTCACCTCCACCTCCTTGCGCTCGGGCAGGCGCAACACCACCTTCATCCCGCTAGTGTACCAGGTGGGGACGCACAAGCTCCATGAGCCTCTCCAGGGTGAGGCGGTTTCGGCGGGCGATCTCCTCCTTGCGGGGGATTTCCGGGTATGGGGCGCGGGGGGCCTGGGGGTCGTGAAGGGTAGGGGTCAAGGGCTTCTCCAGCCGGGCTTGCCACTCCTTAAGCCACCCCTCAGGCAGGCGTTCGGGGAGGGGTAAACCGTGGAAGACCAAGTATAGGAGAGCCCAGACCCTAACCGTGGCATCCAGGCTGTACCCACCCCCCAAGGTGAAAAGCACCCTTCCCCCCGTGTAGGCCTGGGCGTATTCCAGGATTAGGCGAAGGATTGCCTCGTAGGCCCGGGTGGTGAGGAGGAGGTCCGCCAAGGGGTCCTGGTAGTGGGCGTCCGCCCCCGACTGCACCACCAACACATCGGGGCGGAAAGCCTCTAGGGCCCAGGGCACCAGGGCCTCAAAAACCTCCAGGTAGCTTTCGTCCTCGGTGAAGGGCTCCAGGGGAAGGTTCAGCTTCCTCCCCACCCCCTCCCCCCGGCCGATCTCGTGCACGTGCCCGGTCCCGGGAAAGAGGTAGCGGCCGGTTTCGTGGAGGCTTAGGGTTAGAACCCCCTTTTCCTCGTAGTGGATCCACTGCACCCCATCCCCGTGGTGCACATCTATGTCCAGATAGGCCACCCGCAAGCCCGCTTGGGTCAGGTGGCGGATGGCCACGGAGAGATCGTTGTACACGCAAAACCCGCTGGCGCGGTCGTACTGGGCGTGGTGGAGGCCTCCGCCCAGTTGCAGGACCCGCTTCTCCCCGGCCAAGATGCGCCGGGCCCCCTCCAAGGTGCCCCCCACCAGGATCCTGGCCGCCCGGTCCATGCCGGGAAAGACCGGGGTATCCCCGGTGCCCAGGCCGTAGTACTCCAAATCCGGCACCCTCTCCCCCCGGCTTGCCGCCTCCACCCGTTTCACCAGGCGCTGGGAGTGCACGGTAAGCACCTCCTCCCGGGTGGCCTCGGGAGGTTCCAAGGGTTGCCGCCACACCCCCAAGGCCTGCAGAAGGGAGGTGAGCATCTCCAGACGCACCGGGCTAAAGGGGTGGCCCGGGCCGAAGTCGTAGAGGCGGTACTCGTCCCGGTAGATCACCATGGCTTCCTGGGGGGCCAGATCACCTCAAAGCCCTCCTGGCGCAGGCCTTCCGCCAGGAGATGGGTCTCCAGGGTATTCACCCGCACCACCGCCCGCACGAACCCCCCATCCTCGGGGTAGGAAAGCAGGGAATGGATATTGACCCCCCGGCCCGCCAGAAACCCCGTGAGCCGGGCCAGCTCCCCCACCCGGTCGGGGAGGCGGACCTCGAGGCGGCCTGAGGGCTCCGTGACCCCGGTGAGCCTGAGGAGGGCATCCAAAAGGTCAATGCCCGTGACCATGCCCACCAACCGGCCATCCTCCAGCACCGGAAGGCAGCCGATCTTCCCCTCCCGCATCACCCGGGCCGCCTCCTCCACGGGATCCAGAGGGTGGGCGGTAACCACCTTCCGGGTCATGGCCGCCGCCACCGGGGTGGAGCCGGGAAGGGGGCCGCCGGGGTTCAGGTGGCTCATGGCCAGCCGTAGGTCGCGGTCGGTGAGGATGCCCACCAGTTTTCCCTCGGCCACCACCGGAAGGTGGCGGATACCCTTTTCCAAGAGAAAGCGGTAGGCCTCCTCCAGGGTCATCCCCGGCTCCACCGTGAGCACGGGCGAGCGCATCACGTCCTTGACCAGCATGGGAAGAGTATACCCCGGCGGGATCCGCCGGGGCCTTGGCCCCAAGGCCTACAGGATATCGTCCCGGATGCAGGCCTTGTAGTGGCCCGGACTCACCTCTTTGAGCTCGGGCACCACCTGGGCGCACTCGGGAAGGGCGTAGCGGCACCGGGTGCGGAAGACACAGCCCGAGGGCGGGTTGATGGGCGAGGGAATATCGCCTTGCAAAACGATTCTTTCCCGCTTCACCGTGGGGTCGGGGATGGGCACCGCCGAGAGCAAGGCCTCGGTGTAGGGGTGCTTGGGGTTCCGGTAAAGTTCCCGGGAGGAGGCGATCTCCATCACCTTACCCAGGTACATCACCGCCACCCGGTCGGAGATGTACTCCACCACCGCCAGGTCGTGGGCGATGAAAAGCAGGGTGAGGCCCAGCTCCTCCTTGAGGTCCTGGAGGAGGTTCACCACCTGGGCCTGGATGGACACGTCCAGGGCGGAAACCGGCTCATCGGCCACGATGAACTCCGGGGCCACCGCCAGGGCCCGGGCGATGCCGATCCTTTGCCGTTGCCCACCGGAAAACTCATGGGGGTAGCGGCGCATGTGGTCCGGGGAAAGCCCCACCAGCTTTAAGAGCTCCGCCACCCTCTCCGTGCGCTCCTGGGGCGTCTTGCCCAGGCCGTGGATGATGAGGGGCTCGGCGATGATATCCCCCACGGTCATGCGGGGGTTTAGGGAGCTAAAGGGGTCCTGGAAGATGATCTGCATCCGCCGGCGGTAGGGGCGGAGCTTGTCCTTGGGCAGGTCGGTGATGTCCTGTCCCTCAAAGAGGATCCGCCCCCCCGTGGGCTCAATGAGGCGGAGCAGGGTGCGGCCCACCGTGGTCTTGCCGCTACCCGACTCCCCCACCAGGCCCAGGACCTCTCCCTTCTTGATGGCGAAGGAAACCCCGTCCACCGCCTTCACGCTCCCCACCACCCGGGAGAGGATCCCACCGCGGATGGGGAAGTGCTTCTTGAGGTCCTGGATCTCCAGGAGGACATGGTTCTCCCTCATGCCCGCACCTCCCGGATCTCCCGCCAGCGCACGCACCGCACCTGGCGGCCGTCACCCGTGCCCTCCAAGGGAGGGACCTCCCGGTCGCAAAGGCCCTCCACGTAGTGCTTGCACCGGGGGTGGAAGGCGCACCCCGGGGGGAGGTACAAGGGGTTGGGTACGTTGCCGGGGATGGCCTCGAGGCGCTCCTTATGCTCCGCCGCCAGGTCCAAGCGGGGCACGGAGTGCAAAAGCCCCCGGGTGTAGGGGTGCAAGGGGTCTTTGAAAAGGGGCACCACATCCGCCTCCTCCACCGCCCGCCCTGCGTACATCACCACCACCCGGTCCGCCATCTCCGCCACCACTCCCAGGTTGTGGGTGATGAAGAGGATGCTCATCCCGATCTCCTCCTGGAGCTTTTTCATCAGCTCGAGGATCTGGGCCTGGATGGTCACGTCCAAAGCAGTGGTGGGCTCATCCGCAATGAGAAGGGAGGGATTACAGGAAAGGGCCATGGCGATCATCACCCGCTGCCGCATCCCGCCCGACATCTGGTGGGGGTAGTTGGCAAGGCGCTTCTTGGCCTCAGGAATCCCCACCAGGTCCAGCATGTGGGCGGCAAGCTCCATGGCCTCCTTGCGGCTTTTCCCCTGGTGGAGCATGATGGCCTCGGCGATCTGGTCCCCCACCGTGTACACGGGGTTTAAGGAGGTCATGGGCTCCTGGAAGATCATGGCGATGTCGTTGCCCCTAATCCTGCGCATCTCCGCCTCAGAAAGCCTGGCCAGGTCCCGCACCTCCCCGTCCTTGCCGCGGAAGAGGATCTCCCCACCCACGATCCTTCCCGGGGGCGTGGGAATGAGCCGCATGATGGAAAGAGCCGTCACGCTCTTCCCCGAACCCGATTCCCCCACCACCGCCAGGGTTTCCCCTTTGTCCACATGGAAGGAAACCCCGTCCACCGCCTTCACCACCCCATCATCGGTGAAGAAGTGGACTTTAAGGTCTCTCACCTCCAGTAGCCGTTTTTCGTCCATGCGCACTCCTTCGGGCACCGCCCTCTAGACACCTCACCCGTTATACGCCATACCCAGTCAAAAGAGAAGGGGCTACCGCCTCCGCCTAGGGTCAAAGGCATCCCGCAAACCATCCCCCACGAAGTTCCAGGCCATGATGGAAACAAAGATGAAAAACCCCGGCCAAAGCACCCAGGGGCGGTCCACAAAACTGGCAAAACCGCCCTGTTGGGCCGCTTGCAGGAGAAGCCCCCAGCTGGTGTAGGGCTCCGTGACCCCTAGCCCCAAGAAGGAAAGCCCGCTTTCCCCCAGGATAAAACCCGGGATGGTCAAGGAGAGGCTCACGATGATGTAACTGGCGGTGGCCGGCAACACGTGGCGGGCAATGATCCGAGCATCGGAAGCCCCCAAGGCCCTTGCCGCCTGCACGTAGTCCATCTCCCGCACCGAAAGCACAATCCCCCGCACCACCCGGGCCAGCCCGCCCCAGCCGATGAACCCCAGTAGGCCCACCACCAGGTAGAAGGTGAAAAGCGGGTCAATGTTGGTGGGGAAAACCGCCCGCAAGGAGATGAGAAGGAAAAGGGTGGGAATAGCGGCGATGATCTCCACCAGGCGCATGATCAGGTTATCCGGGTCCAAGAGGAGGGGCCGGAAGGGCAACGTCTTGAGGAGAAAAAAGGCGAACCACAAAGCCACCCCGGCCGCCAGCAACTGAAGCACTCCCAGGCCGGTGAGGGAGTAGTAGGTCCAAGCCAGGTACAAGGCTCCAAGGGCCAACCCACCCCAGATGGCCCAAGAGAGAGGCCCAAGAAGCCAACCACGTCCCCGCCACGCCCGAAGAGGTAGGGAAAGGGCGAAGGGGCGGCCGGAGAAATACCCGGCAATACCTCCCAGCACCAGGCCCAAAACGAAGGAGACCAGGGCGGAAAGGATGCCAATGGTAAGGGAAACCTGCCCCCCATAGACCAGGCGGCTATAGAGGTCACGGCCAAAGTTATCCGTGCCCATCAAGAAGATGCGGCCTGGGGGATCCACCCCGAAAAGGCGCAAATCGGAACGAAACACCCTGAGGATGGTGTAGGGTTGGTCGGGGGTGCGCACGAAAAACCGCAGGTAGAACTTGCCCTGGGAAGGATCCTCCTCGTAGCGCGGCTGCAAGGAAACGGGGTCAATGCTCCGCTTCGTAGCGTAAACAAAGGGCCGGCTTAGCTTTCCCGTCTCTGGATCCACAAAATGGATGCGGGTGGGCGGGTGGTGCCCCTTAGGGGGGTAAAGCTCGTAATAGTTGGGATCGTAAGGGGTAAAGAAGCCGGCAAAAAGGGCAAAGGTGTAGAGCACCAGAAGGATCCTGAGACCCCACACCGCCAGCGGGTGCTTGCGGAACTGGCGCAAGGCCACCTGGGTGAGGCTTTGCGATTGGGGGGTTTTGGCAGCAGATGCCCGCATAGAGCCCTCTACTCGTAACGAATCCTGGGGTCCACCCAGGTCAAAAGGAGGTCGGAAAGCAGATTGCCCACCATCAGGAGGACTAGACCTATGGTGAGGAAGCCGGCCACCATGTAAAGGTCTTGTTGCTGCAATGAGTCCAGAAGGAGCGGGGTGATCCCAGGCCAGGCCATGACCACCTCCACCAGCCCCGCCCCCGAAATCAGCCCAGGCAAAATGCCCCCTATGTTGGCCACAAAGGGAATGACGGCGTTCCTAAGGGCATGCTTGTAGACCACGACCCGCTCCGCCAAGCCCTTGGCCCGGGCGGTGCGGATGTAATCCTGGGAGAGCACCTCCAGCATCTGCCCCCGCATGACCCGGGAAAAACCCGCGATGTCACTGGTGGTTACCACGATGATGGGAATCACCGCATGCCAGGCGATATCCAGGATCTTTTTCCAAGGGTCAAACTGCTCAAAGCCGCTACTGGTCATGCCCGACACCGGGAAAACCATCACCCCCGTGCGGAAGTAGACCTGCAGGATCAGGTACATGAAGATCAGGGCCAGGAAAAAGTTGGGGATGGCCAAGCCAATGTAGGCCAGAAAGGAGATCACCCGGTCCCCCAGGGAGTATTGGCGCAAGGCCCCGTAGATCCCTACGGGAATGGCCACCAGGAATAGGAAAAGGGTGGATGGCACCACGATAACCATGGAGTTGACCACCCGGGGCCAGACGATGTCCAGCACCGGGGCCTGGTAGGCGAAGGAATAGCCCAGGTTGAGGTGCAAAAGGTTATGCATCCACAGGAGATACTGCTCATGGATGGGCCGGTCCAGGCCAAACTGGGACCTGAGGCGGGCAATGGTCTCGGGGGTCACCTTGGGGTCCAGCTCCAGCTGGGTCAGGTAGTCCCCAGGGGCCAACTGGATGATGAGGAAGGCCAAAAAGGTGGCCCCAAAAAAGGTGGGCACCAGGTAGAGGATTCGGCGAAGGATGTATGCGGTCATGGCTTCCCAAAGTATCCCCGGGGTCAGCGGACCCCGGGGATACCGTACAACTAGCTCATTTCTTGATGAAGGTCAGCTCCAGCTGCCGCTGGCCCCAGATGCTGCTGATGATGGCATCGGGGTGCTCCCCACCCAGGCGGTTGTTCCAGGCGGGATGGTAGTTGGGGCCGGCGATGTAGATGACGGGAAGAAGCTGGGCCTCAATCTCCTGCATGCGGTAACCGATCTCCACCCGCTTCTTGAAGTCCAGTTCGCTACGGCCACGGGAGTAGAGGGCATCCAGCTGCGTCTCCCTGGGGTCCAGGCACTGGCCCGACTTGTTCCACATGTGCAGGTTGCCCTTGCAGGGCACCACGTTGGCGCCAAAGGGCCAGTCCAGCCCCCCACCGGTAAGGCCGATGATGATGGCGTCAAAGGGCCGGTCGGGACCGGAGGAGAGCAACTGCCCCACCAGGGTGTTGAAGTCAATGGCGGTGAAGTTCACCTTCACCCCCACCTTCTTGGCCTCGTCCACGATGAGCTTGGCAATCTGCTCCCGTTGGACGTTGCCGGCGTTGGTGGAAAGGTTGAACTCGAGCCTCCTCCCCTTGGAGTCCACCAGGTAGCCTTCCTTGTCCTTTTTGGTGAAGCCCAACTCCGCCAGGAGCTTGGCCGCCTCCTGCAGGTTGTACTCGTATTTGGGCACCTTGGGGTTCACCCACTGGGTGAGCACCGGGTAAACGCTGCTGTACATGGGGGTGCCCAGGCCGCCGTAGACGATATCAATCACCGCCTGGCGGTTGACGATGTGGCTCATGGCCCGGCGGAACTTGTCCGAGCGGAAGAGGCTTTGCTTGAAGGGATCCGAGGCCTTATTCCAGTTGAAGACCATGAACTGGCTGCTGGCCACCGGGGAAGCGTTCACCTTGATGGTGGCGTCCAAACGGCCCTGCTGGATGGCCTGGCGGATCTGGGAGATGTGGTCCACCGTGGAAGGGGCCATCACATCGATGTTGCCCGCCAAGAACTCCGCCAGTTGGGCATTGGTGTCCTTAACGATGCGAATCTCCCGGCGGTCCAGGTAAGGCTGGGGATTCCCCGCCTCGTCCTTGTTCAACTCGCCGAAGGCGGGGTTGCGCTTCAGAACCAGGCGCTCCCCGGGCCGGTAGCTTTCAATGAGCCAGGGCCCACCGGAAACGATGTTCTCCGGCTTTTCGTTGAGGGTCCACATCTTCTTGATGCCCTCGGCCCCCTCCTTTTGGTAGACGGGCCCAAA
>NZ_CALLUR010000183.1:0-6614 GCF_938010445.1 uncultured Thermus sp. | reverse complement strand
CGCAAAAAAGCCCAGGTCCGTTTTGCCGAGGATAGCCCCTATAGCTACCAGAACCCCCCCGTGGCCAAGGTCAATGAGCAGGAAATCCTCCTGGCCCAGGTCCTCCAGCCCATCTTCTCCAATCAACAGACGGCGGCCCTCATCCAGCAAGGCCTGGGGGAGCTGGCGGTCCAGTTCTTCCTGCCCCAGACCCTGGAAAGCCTCATTGAACGAGAGCTTCTGGTGGAGGCGGCCAAGAAAAGCGGCAAGCCCTTCATCGGAAACAAGGACGGGATCGCCCAGGCCTATCTCCTCTACGAGACCCGGGGCCTTGCCGCCACCGAGGAGGAGGCCCGTAGGTTCTACGCGGAAAACCCCGCCCTCTTCACCATCCCGGCCAGCGCGGAGGTCATAGGGGTGGTCTTCAAGGCGGAGGCCAAGGCCAAGGCCTTCCGGGAGGCGGCCTTGAAGGGTGGCGACCTCCAGGCCCTGGCCAAGGCCCAGGAGGGCAGCCTCACCGAGTACGGCACCGTGAACCCCAACCAGCTCCCCGCCGTCTTGGACCGCCTGGTCTTCAAGGTGAAGGAGACCTTCCCCAAGGGACCCTTAGGCGAAGTAAGCGAGGTGGTGAAGCTGGAAGATGGCACCTTCGCGGTGCTTCTCATCAAGAACCGCAAGCCCGAGGTGCTCAAGCCCTTCAACGAAGTGGTGGAGGAAGCCAAGCTAAGGGTCATCCTCAGCAAGCGCCAGCAAAAGGCCCAGGCCCTGGTTCAGGAGCTGCGAAAAGCGGCCAAGATAGAAAACCGCCTAAGCCAGGTGCTGGCGGAACTGACCCCCAAGACCCAGGAGCCTGAGACCCCCCCTGCCAAAGAAACCCCGGAGGAGGGTCCGGCCAAGCCCTAAGCAGGTGGGCCCTCGAGGAGGTCCCCATTACGCGGACCTCCTCGTTTTTTTAAGATGGGACCATGGATATACCCAAACTCCTCACCCTTTATTACGAGGAACGCCCCGACCCCACGGACCCGCTGCAACGGGTGGCCTTCGGCACCAGCGGCCACCGGGGCACCAGCCTCAAGGGCACCTTCACCGAGGCCCACGTGCTGGCCATGGCCCAGGCCATCGCCGACCTCCGGGCCTCCTTTGGGGCCACGGGGCCCCTCTTCCTGGCCAAGGACACCCACGCCCTTTCCGAGCCCGCCTGGGCCACGGTCCTCTCCGTACTGGTAGCCAACGGAGTGGAAGTGCGCCTCGAGGAGGGCTACACCCCCACCCCCCTGGTCTCCTTGGCCATCCTGGAGCACAACGCCCAGCACCCCGCCAAGGCGGATGGCATCCTCCTCACCCCCAGCCACAACCCCCCGGAGGACGGCGGCCTCAAGTACAACCCTCCCACGGGTGGCCCCGCCGACACCCGCATCACCAAGGCCATAGAGGAGAGGGCCAACGCCCTTCTCGCGGAAGGGCTAAAGGGGGTCAAGCGCCTTCCCTTCCGGGAAGCTTTGCGGCAAGCCAAGCCTTACGACTACACTGGTCTTTACGTGGAGAAGGTGCGGGAGGCCGTGGACCTAGGGGCCATCCAGGCGGCAGGCTTGCGCCTGGGGGTGGACCCTTTAGGGGGCGCAAGCCTTAGGGTGTGGGAACGGCTTGCCGAGGCCTACCATCTCCACCTGGAGGTGGTGAACCCCACCCTGGACCCCACCTTCCGCTTCATGCCCCCCGACCACGACGGCAAGATCCGCATGGACTGCTCCAGCCCCTACGCCATGGCCGGCCTCCTGGCCCTTAAAGACCGCTTTGACCTGGCCATCGGCAACGACCCCGACGCCGACCGCCACGGGATCGTCACCAAGAGGGGCCTTATGAACCCCAACCACTACCTGGCGGCCGCTGTCCACCACCTCTACACCACCCGCACCTGGCCAGGGGCCAAGGTGGGCAAGACCGCGGTGACCAGCGCCCTTTTGGACCGGGTGGCCAAGGCCTTGGGGCGGGAGGTCTACGAAACCCCTGTGGGCTTCAAATACTTTGTGGAAGGCCTCCTGCAAGGCTGGCTAGGCTTCGGCGGGGAGGAAAGCGCCGGAGCCAGCTTTTTGCGCTTTGACGGCAGGCCCTTTTCCACGGATAAGGACGGGATTCTCCTGGGGCTCTTGGCGGCGGAGATCCTGGCCAAGCGGGGGAAGACCCCCGATGAGCTCTACGAGGAGCTGGCCGAAGGCCTGGGCCGGCCCTACTACACCCGCAAGGACCTTCCCATCTCCCCCTTGGCCAAGGCCAAGCTGGCTCGCCTCTCCCCCGAGGACGTGAAGGAGAGGGAGCTTGCCGGGGAGCCCATCCTGGCCATCCTCACCCGGGCCCCCGGGAACGGGGAGCCCCTAGGCGGCCTCAAGGTGGTGACGGAGAACGCCTGGTTCGCCGCCCGCCCCAGCGGCACCGAGGATGTGGCCAAGGTGTATGCGGAAAGCTTTAAGGGGGAAGAACACCTAAACGTGGTGCTGGAAGCCGCCATGGCCCTGGTGCACAAGACCCTGGGGTAAGCCCTCAGCCCTTGACGGCGCCAGCGGTTAATCCGGCCACGATACGTTGCTGGAAGATCAGCACCAGCACCACCAGGGGCACGGTCACCACCACGCTGGCCGCCATGATGGAACCCCAGGGGATCTCAAAGGGCGTGGCCCCCCCAAAGCTGGCGATGGCTGGGGGGACCGTTTTCACCTTATCCCCTACGGTGAAGGTTAGGGCGAAAAGGTATTCGTTCCAGGCAGCGATGAAGGCCAGAAGTCCCGTGGTCACCAAACCCGGACCCGTAAGGGGCAGCATGATGCGCACCAAGGTCTGCAAAGGGGTGGCCCCGTCCACGTAGGCCGCCTCCTCCAGCTCCCGGGGTAAACCTTTGAAGTAACCTACCAGGACCCAGACGGTAAAAGGGAGGGTGAAAAGAAGGTAGCTGAGGATAAGGCCCATATGGGTGTTGAACAAGCCCGCTTGGCGGAGCAGCATGAAAAGCCCTCCCAAGACCGAGATCTGGGGGAACATGGTCATAGCCAGAACCAGGTAGAGCACAGCATTCCTGGGAGGGAAAGGCAACCTACCCAAAGCGTAAGCAGCCAGCACCCCAAGGACCAGAGAAAGGAGGGTGGCCCCGCCGGCGACCACCACGGAGTTCAGCAGGTTGCGGCCAAAGTTGGCCTGGAGAAACACGTTCTTGTAATGGTCCAGGGTGAAGGGCAGCGGCAAAAAGTTGGGATCGCTGGCAAAAAGGGCGTCGGAGGGCTTGAAGCTGGAGATCACCGCCCAGTAAAAGGGAAAGACGCTATACACCACCACGAATACCACCAGTAGGTAAAAGAGCAGGCGATTTCCAAGGCGAAGCCAGGTCCTCATCGCAGAGCCTCCCTACCTAGGGTCCGCATATAGGCCACCACAAAAAGGAAAATCAGGACCAAAATCGCCACGCTTATGGCCGAGCCATACCCCAAGTCCTGGAAATCTATCAAGGTCTGGCGGTTGTAGACGGCCAGGGTACGGGTGGCCGGGTTCACGCCGCTCATAACGAAGATCACGTCAAACACCCGTAAGGCATCCAGGGTACGGAAGATGAGGGCTACCACCAAGGCGGGGGTAAGAAGGGGGAGGGTAATGGTCCAGAACTGCTGCCAACGGGTGGCCCCGTCGATGCTAGCTGCCTCGTAAAGCTCCTCGGGAATTAGCTGAAGGCCGGCCAGGAGGAGAAGGGCCATGAAGGGCGTGGTCTTCCACACATCCACGGCGATGATGGCGGGCAGAACCAGCTCGGGCCGGGCCAGAAAGGCCACCTTTTGCGACAGAATGCCCAGCTTCACCCCCAGGATGTTGATCACCCCGTAGACATCGTGTAGCATCCACTGCCACATCTTGGCGGAAACCACCGTGGGGATAGCCCAGGGAATAAGGATGGCGGTACGCACCAAGCCCCGACCCTTGAAGTTGGAATGGATGACCAAAGCAATAGCTAATCCCAAAAGAGTTTCCAGGCTAACAGAAAACACAGTGAACTTCACCGTGTTCCATAGGGCTTGGCGGAAATCAGGGTCCTGGAGAAGGTAAAGGTAGTTCTTGAACCCCACAAACTCCGGGGGCTCTACAAAGGCGATATCGGCCCGGAACAAGGACCAGTAAAAGACCTGGGCCAAAGGGTACCCCGCCACCAACACCACCACCAAAAGGGTGGGGAGAACCAATAACCAGGCCAAGCGTACCTGCCGTTGCGTCAGCATGATTTGAGGATAAGCCCCGGGGGGAGCACCCCCCGGGGATGGGAGGAAGGCTAGCGCAGAATGCGGCGCAAGCGGCCCTCGAGGTCCCGCACCGCCGCCTCCCCGGTCTTCTTCCCGGTAAGGACGCCGTGCACCTCGGTCCAGATAGCCTCGGACACTTGATTGTACTTGGCCCCCGCCACATCAGAAGGCCGGGAAACCGCATTCTGGAAGACGGGAAGGAGGTCGCGGAACCAAGGGTTCTTGGCCAGGACGTCCCGGTCGGTGTAAAGGGCCATCCGAGTGGGCAGGCGGGAAAGCCGCACGGCGTTATCCTTCTGCACCTCGTAGGAGGCCAAGTACCTCACCAGATCGGCCGACTCCTTGGGATAGCGGCTGTAGGCGGAAACCATGAGCTGCCAGCCACCCAGGGTGGCGGCGTTGGGCGCATCGGCTCCGCCCTTGGGAAGCACCGTGACCCCAAACTTGCCGCGGATGGGGCTTCCCTCCGCCTGGCCCAGGGCGTAGGCGTAGGGCCAGTTGCGCATGAAGAGGCTATTGCCCTGCTGCCAGACGTTCCTCGCCTCCTCCTCGGCATAGCTGGTGACCCCTGAGGGGGCGATGGTCCCCACAAAGCGGCGCACGGTGTTCAGGGCTAGGGCTGCACGGCCGTTGTTGACGCTGATGGTACCATCGGGTTCCACAATGCGCCCACCCTTGTGGGAGTAAATCCATTCTAAGGCGTCGCAGGTGAGGCCCTCATAAGCCTTGCCCTGGAAAACAAAGCCCCAAAAGTCCCGGCGACCCGCACGGCGCTCCCCCTCCATCACCTTTTGAGACATTTGCTCCAGCTCCACCCAGGTGCGGGGCGGGTTCTTGAAGCCGTACTTTTCCAGAAGGTCTTTGCGGTAGTAAAGGATGCCCGCATCAGTAAAGAAGGGAATGGAGGTGAGTTTGCCGCGGATGGTGTTGTTCTGGACGATGCGGGGAAAGAACTCCTTGAGCTCGTTATCCGAGAAGTACTGCTTCAGGTCGGCCGCATGGGGAGCAACGATGCCCGGCCAGATGACGTCGATCATGTAAACGTCCACATCCGGGCTCTTGGCCGCCCAGTACTGCTGGTAGAGGGCCAAGCGGTCGTTGGTGTCCGCAGGGGAGTCAATATACTCTACGCGGGTACCCGTTTTTTTACCCCAGGCCTCCACCATCTCCTTCATCCAGCGGCCACCCTCGCCTACCGCGGTGGAGTCCCCAGCCACCCGGATGACCGGACCTGTCTGGGCCCGCACCAAAACCGACCCCCAAAGAGCGCTAGCAGCCAGCCCAACCCCAGCCTTTTTGAGAAACTCCCTACGCCTCATACAAACCTCCATGGAAGCTTTTCCAGGCGGATTTTAAACCTGGTTTACCCCACCTGTCAAGCCCAAGCAAGGAGCAATCCCGCAAAGGAAAACCCCGGGGGCTTCCCCCCGGGGCGGTAATCCAGGGAAAGGAAATCAGAGGGCCGGGAAGGCAAAGCTGGCGTAGCCCAGCTCCGCCACCCCAAACCAGCGGTACTGCTCCTCGCGGAACTTCTTCCAAGCGGTGTAGACCTTGCGGTAGGTGGCGTCCTTGGCCGCCTCCTCCTCGTACCAGTCAAAAGCCGCTTTCTGGGCTGCCTTCATCACATCGGCAGGCCACTTGCGCAGGCGCACCCCCGCCTTAATGAGGCGTTGCAGGGCCGGGGGGTTCACCTGGTCGTACTTGGCCAGCATGGCGAGGTTGGCCTCGGCCGCGGCCACCTCGAGGGCCTGCTGGTACTCCTTGGGCAGCTTCTGCCACTCCTTTAGGTTCACGTATAAGGAAAGCATGGGCCCCGGCTCATGCCAACCGGGGTAGTAGTAGTACTTGGCCACCTTGTAAAAGCCCAGCTTCTCGTCGTCGTAAGGGCCCACCCACTCGGCGGCATCCACCACGCCCCGCTCCAGGGCCGGGTAGATGTCCCCACCCGCCAACACCTGGGGCACCACCCCAAGCCGGCTCATCACCTGGCCGCCGGGACCGGGGATGCGCATCTTAAGGCCCTTAAGGTCCGCTACGCTCTTGACCTCCTTGCGGAACCAGCCCCCCATCTGGGCCCCGGTGTTGCCACCGGGGAACTGGATGATGCCGAAGTCGGCGAAGATGGGGCGGAAAAGCTCAATACCGCCCCCGTAGTACATCCAGGCATTCTGCTGCCTTGCGGTGAGGCCGAAGGGTACCGCGGTGTCAAAAGCAAAGACCGCCGCCTTCCCCACGTAGTAGTAGCTGGCGGTATGGCCCATTTCCACCGTACCCTGTTGCACGGCATCCATCACCTGTAGCCCGGGCACGATCTCGCCGGCTTGGTAAGTGCGGATCTGGAAGCGCCCACCGGTAAGGGCG
>NZ_CALLUR010000182.1:0-21646 GCF_938010445.1 uncultured Thermus sp. | reverse complement strand
CGCCTCCACCAGGCTTTCGGAAACCCGGTCCTGGGTGAGGCCCACCACCACCTCCAGGCCCAGGGCCCGGGCCAGGCCCTCCGTAAGCCCTCTATCCAGGGGAAAACGGTTGTAGTAGGCCTCCTCCCCCACCTCCAGGGCGGGAAACCCCAGGGGTTCCAAGCCCTCCCGGGTGCCCAGGTCCGCCTCCACCTCCTCCCCCACCAGGACCAGATCCCCAGGGAGAAGCCCCGAGCCCGGATAGGCCCCCGCGATGCCAAAGAGCAGGGCCTTCTCCACGGGGTTACGGCTGGCCCAGGAGGCCAGGGTCAGGGCGGTGTTCACCTTGCCGATGCCGGTTTCCAGGTGGACAAACCCTTCCCCTTTTAGCCCCCTTCTTCCCAAAAAGGTGAAGGGCTCTCCCCGGAGAAAGGAGGCCTCGAGGGCCGTGGGGGAAAGGAGAAGCCACATCACTCCACCACCTTGAACCCCAAGGCCTCCGCCCGCTCCACGAAGAACTGGATGTTCTCCGCCTTCACCTCTCCCCCGAGGCTTTTCCGGTCAAAGGCCTCCTCCGCCGCCAGGATCATGGTCTCCGCCAAGCAGGCGGGCACCTGGTCGGGGGCACCGAAGTGCAGGTCCAAGGTGGCCCGGGCCCGCCCCGGAAGCCGCACCACCCCCCCGGGGATGACCCGTACCCCCGGCACCTCCCTCACCGAGGGGTGCACGTCGGGGGGCACCCCCTCGTCGTAGATCCAAGCCCCCGGCTTCACGTGCTCGGGATAGATGACGGGATTGGGGTCGCTGGTGGCGGTGAAGACCAGGTCCGCTTCCCTTATGGCCGCCACCTGGGTGGTCACCTCCATCTCGGGGGCCTGCCCTTTGCGCTCCAGGTTCTTGCGCAGGCTTTCCGCCGCCTTCTCCAGCCTTTCCCTGTCCCTGCCCACCAGGATGAGCCGCCCCACCAGGGGAGCGATCTGCCGGGCGATGCCGAAGGCCACCACCCCGTTGGCCCCCACCACCGCCGCCGTGGTCTCCTTTAGGTTCCTTCCGCTTTGGGCGAAGTGGGCCAGGATATTGGGGATGGCGGCCTTCACGGTGCCGGCGGTGTAGGCCCCGCCGTTGGTCACCTCTATATCCGGGACCGCCTCCTGCACCTCCCTCCCCTTATCCCCCACCACGCTCCAGAAGGCCCCCAGGCCCACCACCGTGGCCCCAAGCTCCTTGGCCAGCCTGGCCCCTTGGATGGCCCGCTTCACCGCCAGTTCCGGCCGGGCCTTGATCTGGTGGGGCAAAAGGGGAGCGGAGATGAGGTGGCAAAGGACCTCCCTCCCGTCCGCGGTCCTTACCCCCCGGACCTCCCCCACCTTCATGGGCCGGAAAAGCTCCGCCAGGCGCTCAATCCAGGCCTGCTTTAGGAGCCCCAGGCGCACCAGGGGCCGGGCCCAGCGGAAACGGGGGCTTTGCCAAAAATCCTCCACCGTGAGGGGGTGGATGAGGAAGGCGCAGACCACTTGCCTTTGCGAAGGCAGGGGCAAGGGGCTACCCAGCCTGGGCTCGGTTCCCTCCAGGATACGGCCCAGGTTCTCCTTGTAGCGCCAAAGGGCTAGGAGGAAAAGGAGGCCGGAAAGAGCCTTAGCCCAAGGGCCAAATCCCGCCCAAAAGGCCACCCCCAAAAGCCCCAGGGGAATCCCCAAAGCCCCCAAGGAGGCGTAGCCCGTGAGGGCATAGAGGGCCAGGCCTAAGGCCACGGGAACCATGCCCCAGGCGGGCTCCAGGGGAAGCCCCGCCAAGACCCCCAGGAGCACCCCCGCCCCCTTGGCCCGAAGGGGCCAGGGGTCGCGGAAGAAAAGGGGGTAAAGGTGGCCCAGGTAGACGGCCAGCCCTAGGGTTAGAAGGCCCTCGAGGCCAAGCCCCAAGGCCCTCCCGAAGGCCAGGGGCAGGTAGCCCTTGGCAAAGTCCAGAAGGAAGGTCCAAAGGACGAAGCCCAGCCCAAGCCGCCTTACGGCGGTTTCCAGCCCCAGGGTGTAGGGGCTTGCCGTGCGCAGGTCCACCCCCCGCCGCCGGGCCAGCCAGTGGCCTAGGGGCAAAGCGCCCACCGCATAGGCCAGGGGCACGAGAAGGAGCATCATCGCAGGTAGTTTAGCCCGGCCACGGCCCCACCGGTGAGGAGGAGGACGATGAGCCCCGCGGCCAGTACCCCTAAGGAGATGGCCAGAAGGGCGTAGCGCCGCTTAAGGCCCAAGACCACCGCCAGCACGGCCCCACTCCAGGCCCCGGTTCCCGGCAAGGGTACCGCCACGAAGAGGAAAAGGCCCAAGGCTCCCAGGCGCTGCACCTGCTCCTCCCCCTTCAGGCGCACCCGGGCCTCGAGGGCCGCCCACACCCGGGCCGGAAGGGGCAGGCGGGTTACGAGATCCACCGCCCAAGGCAGGAGGAGAAGGGCCACCGGGGCCACCAGGAGATTGCCCAGGAGGGCCAGGAAAAAGGCTTCTCCCGGGGAAAGCCCCAAGGCCACCCCCAGGGGAATAGCCCCCCGAAGCTCCACCACCGGCAAGGCGGCCACCAGGACCACGTAAAGCTCAGGCGGCATAGGCTACGCGAAAAAGGCGGCCCGCCGCCAGACCTGGAGGGGATCCGGACGGCGGGCCACGGGAAGCAAGGGGCTAGGCGCGGGCCGCCTTGGCCTTGGCCACCAGCTCGGCGAAGGCCTGGGGCTCCCGCACCGCCAAATCGGCCAGAACCTTGCGGTCCAGCTCCACCCCCGCCTTCTTCAGGCCGTGGATAAAGCTGGAGTAGTTTAGGCCATGCTGGCGGCAGGCCGCGTTGATGCGCACGATCCAGAGCTTGCGGAAGTCCCGCTTCTTGCGCTTACGGTGGGCATAGGCATAGTTGCCTGCGGCAAAGAGGGTTTCCCGGGCCTTGCGCACGCTCTTGGAACGGAGGCCCCAATACCCCTTGGCCAGCTTGAGGATCTTCTTGTGCTTCCTGCGGCGAACCACACCGGTCTTGGCGCGCGGCATCCTCTACCTCCTACTCGTAGGGCAACAGGAGCTTGATCCGCTCCGCCTCGGCCTGGGCCAGGGTGAACTTCCGCCCCTTCTGGCGGATGGTCTTGCCCGACTTGTGCCAGTTGAGGTGCCGCTTACCGGTCTTCATGGCCACCACCTTGCCCGAAGCGGTCACCTTCACCCGCTTCTTGGCGCCCTTGTGGGTCTTCATCTTCGGCATGCTTTCCTCCCCTTTGGGAAGCGCCCCGTACCGGGGACTTGCAGGCTCCCCAAAGCCCTCACACTATACCAGAGGCGGGCGAAAAGGTCCAGACAGGGGGCTTCTAGGCGGAGACCTTGGCTGGGGCCAGGAGCATGTTCATGTCCCGGCCTAGGAGCTCGGGCTTCATCTCCACCACCGCCAGGCCCTTTAGGTCCTCGGCCACCCGTTCCAGAAGCCTTTCGCCCAGTTCGGGATGGCTCATCTCCCGCCCGCGGAACATGATGGTGACCTTGACCTTGTGGCCTTCGGCCAGGAAACGCTTGATATGGTTCAGCTTGGTCTGATAATCGTGGTCGTCGATCTTGACCCGGAACTTGATGGACTTGACCTCGGTGCGCTTGGCCTTTTTCCGGGCCTCCTTCTCCGCCACCTGCTGCTCGTAGCGCCACTTGGAGTAGTCCATGATGCGGGCCACGGGAGGGTCGGCGGTGGGACCCACCAGCACCAGGTCCAGGTCCTGCTCCTGGGCCAGGCGCAAGGCCTCCCGGGTGTCCATGATGCCCAACTGCTGCCCATCGGCTCCGATCACCCGCACCTGCCGTGCACGGATACGTTCGTTAACCAAGTACTCCTTTATCTACACCACCTCCTAGCCCGCGAGGCTTTTCCTTCGGCTTGCGGGCTAAGGGGAGTGTAGCAGGAAAACCACCGCCACTACAATGGGGGCATGGTCCAGGTGGAGCGAGGCCCCATCTTCCAGGTCTTTCTCAACGACCCCGAGCGCCGCAACCCCCTTTCCCCGGGGATGGTGGAAGGCCTTTTGCAGGCCCTCGAGGAGGCGGAAAACGACCCCACCGTCCGGGTCCTGGTCCTTTCCGGCCGGGGAAGCGCCTTCAGCGCCGGGGCCGACCTGGCCTTTCTGGAGAAGGTGACGGAGCTTGGCGCCGAGGAGAACTACCGCCACTCCCTCTCCCTCATGCGCCTCTTCCACCGCCTCTACACCTTCCCCAAGCCCACGGTGGCGGCGGTGAACGGCCCGGCGGTAGCGGGTGGGGCCGGGTTGGCCACCGCCTGCGACCTTGTGGTCATGGACCAGGAGGCCAAACTGGGCTACACCGAGGTGAAAATCGGGTTTGTGGCCGCTTTGGTCTCGGTGATCCTGGTGCGGGCCGTGGGGGAGAAGGTGGCCAAGGACCTCCTCCTCACGGGCCGGATGGTGGGGGCGGAGGAGGCCAGGGCCCTGGGCCTGGCGAACCGCATCGCCAAACCGGGCAAGGCCCTGGAGGAGGCCCTAAACCTGGCCCAAGAGCTTGCCCAAAACGCCCCCACCTCCTTGCGCCTCACCAAGGAGCTTCTCCTGGCCTTGCCGGGAATGGGCCTCGAGGACGGCTTCCGCCTGGCGGCCCTGGCCAACGCCTGGATCCGGGAAACCGGGGACCTGAAGGAGGGCATCCGCGCCTTCTTTGAGAAGCGCCCCCCCAGGTTCTGAAGGGGCCCGACTGGGGCAGGGAGGAGGGGTTAGGCACCCGGCAAAGGCTATACTCCCCTTATGGGCCTCGTTCCCCCCTGCTTTATCACCGAGATCGTGGAAAGGGACCTGCGGGAAGGCCACTACCCCAGGCTGCTCACCCGTTTTCCCCCCGAGCCCAACGGCTACCTCCACATCGGCCATGCCCGGAGCATCGTGCTGAACTTCGGCCTGGCCCTGGACTATGGCGGGGAGTGCAACCTGCGCTACGACGACACCAATCCGGAAACGGAAAAGGAGGAGTACGCCCGGGCCATTGAGGAGGATGTGCGCTGGCTGGGCTTCACTCCGGACAGGGTCCTCTACGCCTCCGACTACTTTGAAACCATGTACCGGTGCGCCTTGGTCCTCATCCAGGAGGGCAAGGCCTACGTGGACGACCTTTCGGAAGAGGAGATGAGCGAGCTTAGGGCCCAGGGAAAGCCCAGTCCCTACCGGGACCGCAGCGTGGAGGAAAACCTGGAGCTTTTTGAAAGGATGCGCCAAGGGGAGTTCCCCACGGGTAGCCGGGTGCTAAGGGCCAAGATCCAGCCCGACCACCCCAACTTCAAACTCCGGGACCCCGTGCTTTACCGCATCGTCCACGCCCCCCACTACCACGCAGGGAACCGCTGGGTCATCTACCCCATGTACGACTATGCCCATCCCCTCGAGGACTTCATTGAGGGGGTGACCCACTCCCTTTGCACCCTGGAGTTTGAGAACAACCGGGCCGTCTACGACTGGGTGATCGAAAACCTCAAGGGGAAGTGCGGCCTACCCCTCGCCCCCAGGCCCTACCAGTACGAGTTCGCCCGCCTGGACCTCACCTACACGGTGCTTTCCAAGCGGAAGCTCATCAGGCTGGTGGAGGGGGGCTACGTTTCGGGCTGGGACGACCCCCGGCTTCCCACCCTCAGGGCCCTGAGGCGCCGGGGGGTGCGGCCCGAGGCCATAAGGGAGTTCGTGCGGCGCACGGGGATCTCCCGCCACGAGGCCCGCATAGAGATGGAGCTCTTTGAGGAGGTGGTGCGGGACGACCTGAACCCCATCGCCCCCAGGGTCTTGGGGGTTTTGGAACCCTTAAGGGTGGTCCTCACCAACTACCAGGGGGAGGAGTGGCTAGAAGCCCCCTACTGGCCCCGGGACATCGGCAAGGAGGGGGCCAGGCCCCTGCCCTTTTCCCAGGAACTCTACATTGAGCGCTCCGACTTCAGCCTCAACCCCCCCAAGGGCTGGAAGCGCTTGGCCCCGGGGCAACGGGTGCGCCTAAGGCACGCGTACGTCATTGAGCTGGAGGACGTGGTGGAGGAGGGAGGCGAGGTGAAGCTCCTCAAGGCCCGCATGGTCCCCGGCACCCTGGGGGCCAACCCCGAAGACGGCATCAAGCCCAAGGGGGTCATCCACTGGGTTTCCGCCCGGCACGCCCTGCCCGTGGAGTACCGGCTTTACAACCGGCTTTTCCTCACCCAAGACCCGGAGGAAGGAGGGGATTTCCTCAAGAACCTGAACCCCTTGGCCCTGGAGGTCAAGAAGGGCTTCGTTGAGCCCAGCGTGGCCCAGGACCCCCCGGAAACCCGCTACCAGCTGGAACGCCTGGGCTACTTCTGGCAGGACCCCGGGGACTCCAGGCCCGGAAGGCTGGTGATGAACCGCATCGTGCCCCTCAAGGAGGGCTACCGGCCTCAGTAGAGGGGCCTAGAGCCCCACGCTCACCCCCACCGCTCCCCCGATCCCGAAGCCCGTGTTTGGCGCCAGGAAAAGGGTGGGGTGCACCTCCACATACACCCCAACGAGGGGCAAGGGCAGGTTGAGCCAGGTGCCCAAAACCCCCCTCAAGCCCCCCTGGCCCCGGGCGTCCTGGGGCAGGGTGAGGGCCGGGCCTGTGCCGTAGAACCCCCCTAGGCCCAGGTAAAGGTCGGTGAGGGGCACCTTCAGGAGGAGGTCCACCCCACCCCCCAGGGCCTCCAGGCCCACCCCTCCGTACACCCTCCCGTCCAGGAGAAGGGGCACCAGGGGGAAACGCAAACCCCCCTGCACCCCAAAGGGGCTACCCACGCTCACCTCGGCCCGCTGGGCCAGGCCCAGGGCCAAGGCCACCGCCAAAACCGCCCATACCTTACGCATGCTCCACCTCCTGCCATAGGGTTGCCAACCCGGCCATCCTGGCCCGGTGGGCCCCGGGCTCATAGTCCACCAGCACCCCCTCCACCCCCAGCATCCCCAAGGCCCTTAGGAAGGCTTCCTTCAGGGCCCGGCTGGCCAAAGGGCTCACCCGCATGCCCAGGTGCGGGTGCCGCTCCAAGAAGGCCTGGGCCAGGGCCTCGGAGGTCCAGATGCCGGAAAGCCGCTTTCCCAAAGCCTCCAGCACCAGGTGCTCCCCCGGTTCCCCTTCCAGGACGTACCAGGTGCCGGATAGCTCCATCCCCGGAGGCATAATACCCCTCGTGAGGCTGGACCGCTACCTGGTGGAACGGGGCCTGGCGGAAACCCGGGAAAAGGCCCAAAGGCTCATCCGCTCCGGCCAGGTGCGGGTGGAAGGGGTGGTGGTGACCAAACCCGCCCACCAGGTGGCCGAAGGGGCCCAGGTGGAGGTCCTGGCCCCCGAGCGGTACGTGAGCCGGGGCGCCTACAAGCTCCTTGGAGCCCTGGAGGCCTTCCCCATAGAGGTGAGGGACCGGGTGGCCGCCGACATCGGGGCCAGCACCGGGGGGTTTACCCAGGTCCTCCTGGAAAGAGGAGCCCGGCGGGTCTACGCGGTGGACGTGGGCAAGGGCCAGCTGCACCCCCGCCTCCGGGAAGACCCCAGGGTGGTGGGCCTCGAGGAGCAGGACGCCCGCACCCTAACCCTGCCGGAGCCCGTGGACCTGGTGGTGATGGACGTCTCCTTCATCTCCTCCACCCTCCTCCTGCCAAAGGTGAAGGAAATCCTAAGGCCGGGAGGGGAGGCCCTCATCCTGGTGAAGCCCCAGTTTGAACTGGGCCCCGGGGTGCACAAGGGGGTGGTGCGGGAGGAGGGTTTGCGGCAAAAGGCCTTGGCCCGGGTGCGGGAAAGGGCCCGGGAGCTGGGCTTCCACGTGCTGGGAGAGGAGGAAAGCCCCTTGCCCGGCAAGGAGGGCAACCGGGAGTTTTGGTTCTGGTTGCACAAGCCCTAGGGTTTAAGCACTCGGACCCACAGGCGGACTACTCTGGCCACGGGCCCAAGCCAAATAGAGGGCCGCCGTCCACGAAAACCCCTGTCCCCCCAAGCCCTCTCCTGTAAGGGGGTGGTAGTACTCGCGGAAACCGGACCTCTCTACCAAGGCCAAAAAGTCCTCCCGCAAGCGGGCCGCCTCTTTGGGAAAACCGTGGCGGACCAGCCCCCAGGCCAGAAGCCAGTTGACGGGAGCCCAGACCGGGCCCCGCCAGTAGCGCTTGGCCTCAAAGTAGGGGGCTGAGGGAAGTACGCTGGGGAAAAGGTACCTGGCCTCCCCCATCCAGGCGCGAAAAGTGGCCATCAGGCGCTCCACTCGGGGACGGGGAAGGGGGAGCAGAAGGGGGAGAAAACCCGCCGAGGTATCCCGGGGAATCCGCCTGCCACTGCAGAGATCCAAGGAACGGTAAAGCCCGGCCTCCTCCTCCCAGAGGGCCTCCAAGGCCGACAGGCCCTTCTGCCACCAGCCTCGAGGCTCCGAGGGGTTCTCGCCCAAAAGTTGGGCCAGCTCCGCCAAGGCTTCATCGGCAAACAGCAAGAGGGCATTGAAACCCACGTCCACCACCCGGAAGGGGCTTTCCCGGTAGCAGAAACCGGGATCGTAGCCTAAGCGCCGGAAGAGGGAAACCAAGTAAAGGTAGCGTTCGTAATCCTTCAGCTGGGGGCGCTCCTCCGGGGGCACATGCTTTGTGTCCCGCCGGGCCTCGGAGGGAAGGGGATGGCGGGGTACCCGCTTTAGGGGCAGATCCCAGGCGGGGCTATTGTCCATCCCCGTCTCCCAGGGGTGCAGAACCGCCACCAGGCCCGTGCCCTCGGAATCCCGGTGGAGGTGGAGAAAGCGGTGGAGGGCCAGAAGACGGGGGTAAAGCTTCCGAGCCCAGGCCAGGCCTTTTTCTCCTGATGCGCGCACCAGGTGGAGGACCACTGGGGCCAGAAAGGGGGGCTGGGTGATGCCTGAGGAACGGGGCTCCCGCCCGGTTCCCCAAACCTCGGGCCCCGGGAAGTAGCCGGGGTCATCCCGGTGGAAGACAATATGGGGGAGGAAACCGTTTTCCCATTGCCCGCGGAATAGGGTTTCCAGTTCATCAAAGGCCCGCTTCTCCTCTAAAACCGCCCATCCTAGGGCTACAAAGCCGCTATCCCAAAGCCACTGGAAGGGGTAGAGCCCCTGGGTAGGCACCGTGTACCCACCCCGGTCGTTGGCCCGCAAAACATCCACAGCCTCCTGAACCCGGTCACGGAGCACGCTCCACCTCCGGACAGGCCTGACCCGTTTCTGGATCGAAGAGGCGCACCCCTTCGGGGAAGGCCTTGAGCCACACCTCCTCGCCTGGCCTTAAAGAAAGGGAGGAGGGTACGGTAGCCTTCAGGGCTTGGCCCCAGGCCTCCAGGGTGACCAGCTGATGGGGGCCCAGAGGCTCCACCACCAGCACCCGTCCGGGAAAAGCCCCCGGTACCTCCACCCCATGCACCTCCAGGTCCTCAGGTCTTAGCCCCACCAGAACCTCACGGGCAAGAGGTCTACCCAGAAGGGCAGAGGCATCCTCCACCTTTAAGCGCAGGAAGTTCATGGGAGGGTTCCCAAGAAAACCCCCCACAAAGGTATCCCGAGGGTTACGGTACACCTCGAGAGGCGAATCGCACTGGACGATTTCCCCATCCCGCATCACCGCGATCCGGTCCGCCATGCCCATGGCCTCCACCTGATCGTGGGTTACGTATAGGGTGGTGATCCCTGCCTCCTTTAGAAGCCGCTTAAGTTCAGCCCTGAGTTCCAAGCGCAGAAGGGCATCCAGGTTGGAGAGGGGTTCATCCATGAGAAGCACCTCGGGCTCCACCGCCAAGGCCCGAGCCACCGCCACCCGTTGCCTCTGGCCGCCGGAAAGTTGAGCCGGGTACCGGGAAAGCAGCTCGCCTATACGCAGAAGCTCCGCCGCCCGCCCCACCTTCTCCCGGACCTCCTTTTCCGGCAGGCGGCGCATCCTGAGGCCAAAGGCGATGTTTTCGAACACAGTGAGGTGGGGAAAAACCGCATAGTTTTGGAAAACCATGGCCAGACCCCGGGCCCTTGGGGGAAGGTGGGTAACCTCCCTTTCCCCCAGGAAGACCCGGCCCCTGTCCGGCCACTCCAAACCGGCCACGATGCGCAAAAGGGTGGTCTTGCCACACCCTGAAGGCCCTAGGAGCACCAGGAACTCCTGGTCCCGGACCTCGAGGCTTACCCCCCTCAGCACCCGGGTGCGCCCGAAACTTTTCTCCACGCCCTCTACCCAAACCCGAGCCACTGCCCACCTCCTAGCGGCTGGTGATGCCGAAAAGGGAAAACAAATAGCGCCTCACGGCGAAGATGAAGAGCAAAGCCGGAACCACCAGGATAAACCCTCCAGCAAAGCGGAAAGGCAAGGGAGAATCGTGAAGCAAGGACAGAAGCAACGCGGTTAAAGTCCTCTCCCTTAAGGTAAGGAGGGTGGCGGCAAAGACCTCGTTCCAAGAGATGATAAAGGCGAAGATCCCCGTGGCCGCAAGCCCGGGGAGGGCCAGGGGAAGGACCACCTTGTAAAAGGCTTGTACCTTGGTGCAACCCAGGGTCCAGGCGGCCTCCTCCAGTTCCCTGGGAACAGACACAAAGAGGCTAAAGGTGACCAGGACCGCAAAGGGCAGGGCCAAAGCGGTGTGCACCAAGGCTACTCCCAAAGGGGTGTCGTAAAGGCCCAACTGGATGAAGCGCACCGCCAGAGGAATGGCCAGAATAGCCAAGGGAAAAGCCCGGGTCATTAGGACCAAGACTCGGAAGAGGTCGGCCCCCCAAAAGCGGTACCGGGCTAAGGCATAACCCGCAGGAGCGCCCAGAAGAAGAGCGAAAAGCATGGTGAGGGCCGCCACCAGCAGGCTGTTTCCAAGAGCCTTTTCCACCCCAGGCACCTCTAGAAAAGCCCTTAGAACCTCCAGGGAAAGGGGCGATGGGTATAGGGGTTTAGGATAGGCGAAAACAGCCTGGCGCTCAGAGAAAGCCAAAGAAGCTAGGAGGTAAATGGGAAACACCACCCAAAGGACCAAGAGGAGCGCCAGGCTATAGTAAACTAGGGTAACCCGCTTCAAGCCCCCACCTCCGGCCGCACGCGGAGAAGGCGCAAATAAGCCAAGGTGGCGAGAACGGAAATAGCGAGGATAAGTACCGCATAAGCCGCCGCCACCTGGGGGTTCTGGTAGGCCGTGTACCAGTAGTAGGCCTCCCCCGCCAGCACGGGAAGATTCCGCCCTCCCAACGCCAGGACCACGGCGAAGACCTCAAAAGCCAGGATGGTCCTGAGGATGAGGGCAGCCTGGAGGCTGGGCTTGAGAAGGGGTAGGGTAACCCGTAAGAAGCGCTGCCAAGGGGTGGCACCGAAGACCTCTGCCGCCTCCCCGTACTCCTTGGGTATAAGCTGCACCCCCGCCACCAGGATCACGAACACCAAGGCCGTGGCCCGCCATAACTCGGCCACCACCACTGCCAGAAAGAGAAAGAGAGGGGTTTCGTAACTGAGCCAGAGCCTGGGCATATCCAAAAGCCCCAGGGTCTGAAGAAAGGTGTTCAGATAACCCCGCTCGGTGAAGATCGCCAGCCACACAATTCCTGCTGCCAAGTCGGAAATGCCTAAGGGAAGGATCCAGAAGTAGAGGAAGAGGTCCCGCCCCCGCCTAAGCCCCTGCACCAAAAGGGCCATGATCAAGGCTAGGGCCACCTGGAGAGGAACGACGACACCGGTGAGGAGAAGGGTATTCCTCAGGGCATCCTTAAAGTACAGGTCCCCGCCCATCCGCCGGTAGGCCTGGAGGCCCCACCCCTCCCCTCCCCGCAAGGAGAGGAGCACCACCTCCACCAAAGGAGCCAGGAACAGGAAGAGCAAGAAAAGGGTTGCGGGAAGAACTAGGAAGTAGGGGGTAAGGGCCTCCCGCCGCATAGCCTACTCCACCGGGCAGGCCCCCCGGCTCGGGGGATCAGGGGCCCAGCAAGGAGCTCCGGTTTCCTGCATGATCCTCCGGAGGTTAGCCGCCTCCTGGTCCAGAACCCGGCGGATGTCCTCGCCTCTCAAGACGATGCGGGCGAAGGTGTCCACATATACCTTGTTGAACTCTCCGCCCTTGGTCCCCAAACCTACCGGCAGGAGGCTCGGCAATGCGGCACTTCCTCCTGCTTGGCGGGCGATGGCCTCCGCAGCCATGCGGATGCCCTGGGGAAGGTCTGTAGGCAGGCGCACCTCCACTACGGGGAAGAAGCCCACTTCCCGAAGGGTGGTTAGCTGTACTGTAGGCCGGGTCAGGTACTCTATAAGCTCCAAAGCCCCCGCACGGTTAGGAGCCCCTTTGGGCACCGCAAGCCCTGCTAGGACCGGCATGAAGCCCCTCCCCCTGGGGCCAATAGGAGCAGGAAAGGCCACAAAGTCCTGAGGGCGTTGCCTTAACGCATCCAGAAGCCTGGCCGTGTGGTCCCAGGCTACCAGAACCTCACCTGCCAAAAGTGATTCCTGCATGAAGTCATAGGTGGTGGACTGGGGGTTGACGTGGCGCCAAAGTTCCCGGAACTCCCGCCACATGGCCTCGGCCTCCTGGCTCCGGTATTTCACCACCGCGCTGGCCGTATAAGAGGGATAGAGGTATCCCTGGAAGAAGCGGTGGATTAACCCTCTAGGCCCTGCCGGGAAGCCCAAAAGCCTCCTTCCCGTAGCCTGTTGCATGTTGGCCGCCCATTCCTTGAGCTGGGAATAGGTAAGGGCGTTCAGATCCGCCCTAGGGGGCAAGTAACGAAGCGCCTCCCGGTGAGCCACCATGATGTAGGTAGCCTGCATCCAAGGGATATAGTAGGTGTTCCCCGTCCCCAGCTTAGCCAAGCCCAGGAAGGTCTGGGGGAAACGGCGGTCGGCTAAACGGGGCAGAAAATCGTCCAAGGTATCCAGGGCGCCTGCCGCCAAGAAGGGAGGGAAGTCGCCGTGTAGCCCGCCCAGAAGGCTTACGCTAACCCGGCCCGCTTTGAACTCGGCCAAAACCCGGTCAGTAAAAGGGCCTGTGTCCTCCGGAAGGAACTCAACCCGGCCAGGGAAGTCCTTAAGGATTACCTGGCGCATCTTCTGAGCCTCTTCCAGAGGTCTAAGCTGTGTGGAGAGGAAGACCACGCTTCCCTGGCCCAAGGCCAACCCCGCCAGAACGAAACCCAAAACCATCCAGCGCATGCTGCTAAACCTCCTTCCGCCGGATCTTTCCCCGCCCGGCTTGGGGTCACACAGGAGCAGGACCATCCGTGCCCCTCAGGACCAACTCCGGTATCCAGACCTCCTGAAGCTCCTCCACTGGCCTCCCGTTGAGGCGAGCAAGGAGAAGTTCCACCAACCGACGGCCTTCCTCCCTGAAGGGCTGCCGCAAGGTGGAAAGGGGCGGATCAGTATAACGGCTGAAGGGCAAGTCGTCGTAGCCTATGACGGAAACTTCCTGGCCTGGCCTTAGGCCACGTTTCCTGAGGGCGTGTAGGACCCCCCAGGCCATGCGGTCCGTGGCCGCCAGAATGGCGGTAGGGGGCTCGGGCAGGCTCAACAGGGCCTCTGCGGCCAGCATTCCGCCCTCCTCGGTAAGATCCCCCTGCTGTAAGTACGCACCTGGGGGCTCCAGCCCGACTTCCCGCATGGCCCAGAGGTAGCCTTCCAACCGGTGCCAGGCAAAGTTCAGCTCGTGAGGAGCGCCAATGAAGGCGGTCCGCCGGTGGCCCAGCTCCAGGAGGTGAACCGTAGCGCGATAGAAGCCCAGGGTGCCGTCCATGTCCAAAAAGGGAAAGGGACTCGTTACCCCTTGGCTCCTGCCGTGGGCTACAAAGGGAAAATCCTTCTCCAGGAGGTAAAGGATTCTTTCATCCCGCACCCGAGTGCGGGCCACCACCAAGGCGTCCACCCGCCGCCCTTCCACCAGGTGGCGGTAACAGGCCAGCTCCTCTGGACCTGGAGGGCAGGCAGTCACCAGAAGGTCCAACCCTACATCACCCAAGGCTTCTCCGATCCCCGTAAGAAGTTCTAGGAAAAAGGGATCGGCGAACTGCCCTTTGGGGGCCGGGATCACTATGCCTACCGCCTCAGTGCGGCCCTTGCGCAAGCGCCGGGCCAGGGGATGGGGACGGTAGCCCAAGGCCACGGCCGTTTCAAGGACCCGCTTTCGGGTATCGGGGGCCACGTCAGCGTACCCCGCCAGAGCCCGGGAAACCGTGGTCACAGAAAGACCGAGATGGGCGGCAAGCTCCTTAAGGCGCATGGGTATACTCCAAAACGATTTGGATGCCATTTTAAAGGCAACTCCCCGGATCTGTCAACCCGGGGGTTCGGCTCTCGGATGTGGCTTGGGATGTCTGGGAACCCTTAGGCGGGCTACAAGGCCGTCCAGAGGTTTCTGGCTCCGGGAGACCCGCGGAGATCCCTGTAGCGGCTTAGCGCCAAGAAGCCCCCTTTTGTCCTGGTGGACGCCACGGAGATTCCGAGGCCCCAGGGGCTACAAACCGTGCACAGGCTTGGGGACTGCAAGGCGCGGGGGTTTCGGCCCTTGGTGTTAGCGACCCCTTACCGGGGCTAGGCGGTTCCCTTTTCCTGTGGGACCCATTCCTCTCATACGGTCAACCCCCCTGGGGGTTCCTGGGGCTTGGTGCCCCGCCGGGCGTGGGCGCGGGATAGGCCATGGGTAATGGACCAGGAGCCTGGCCATGGGGAGCTTCTGGAAACCCTTCAGGGGGCCAGGGTGCATGTTGGGATCCGCCCCAAGGCTTCCCGGCGGCCGGTCTTCATGGGGAGGAGGGGAGGAGAGGTGGCTGGCGATAGGGCCACGGGAGCGGAAGGGCTATTGGGGACTGTACTACAAAGGGAAGGTGCGGGTCTACGTGGCGGGGAGTAGTGGAAAGGGCTGGGAGAAGATCCTCACCGAAAAAAAGCAGGAGAACATGGACGAAGATGGTGGCGATGGTTTTGCCGACACAGGCCCTTGGGTTTTTGGTGGAGAGGGGGTTGGGGAGCCTGTAGCCTTTCCCCTCCAGCCTCTTTGTCCTACTCAAGAAGGAGGCTCAAGTGAGTCACCGGGTGCTCCGGCCACTCGTAAATGGGGTCTTGGGGTTCTTCAGAGGGCCAATCCTTGGAGGTCTCTGAACTCGTGTCTAAAGGTTAGGGGGAACGGCAATAAAACGGCAATAAGGGGACTAAGGCCCCTTGAGCCACTCCTCCGCAATCTGCACCGCGTTCAGGGCCGCCCCCTTCAGGAGCTGGTCCCCCACCACGAAGAAGTCCAGGCCGTGGTCAAAGGCCAGGCTTTTGCGGATTCGGCCCACCTCCACATCCCACTTGCCGCTGGCGGTGAGGGGCATGGGGTAGCGCTTGGCAAGGGGCTCGTCCACCACCTCCACCCCGGGAGCCTGGGCCAGGACCTCCCGGGCGGCCTCCGGGGAGACGGGCCCGGCAAACTCCACGCTCACCGCCTCGGCATGGGCCCTAAGGGTGGGCACCCGCACCGCGGTGGCGCTGATCCTTAGGGAATCGTCCCCAAAGATCTTGTGGGTTTCCCAGACCACCTTCATCTCCTCCCGGGTGTAGCCGTTTTCCTGGAAAGCATCTATGTGGGGGATCACGTTAAAGGGCAAGGGATGGGCGAAGACCTCGGCCACCGGGGTTTCCCCGTGAAGGTAGCGGTGGGTTTCCCGCAAAAGCTCCTCCATCCCCTTGGCCCCGGCCCCGCTGGCCGCCTGATAGGTGGCCACAATCACCCGCTTGGCCCTGAAGGCCCGGTGCAAGGGCCAAAGGGCCATGGCCAGGATGGCGGTGGTGCAGTTGGGGTTGGCGATGATGCCCTGGTGCTGGAAAATCTTTTCCCGGTTCACCTCCGGCACCACCAGGGGCACCTGGGGCTCGTAGCGCCAGGCGCTGGAGTTATCGATCACCAAGGCCCCACCTTGGGCCCACAGGGGGGCCAGGGCCTTGGAAAGGGAACCCCCGGCGCTGGCCAAGACCAGGTCCACGGGCAAAGGCCCCTGGGGAAGGGGCTCCACCGGGATGGCCTCCCCCCTGAACACCAGGGTTTTGCCGGCGGAGCGGGGGGAGGCGTAAAGGCGAAGTTCATCCAAGGGGAAGTTTCGGGCCTCGAGGACCTTCAGGATCTCCTGCCCCACGGCCCCCGTGGCCCCCACCACGGCCACCCTCATCTCCGGTCCTCCTTAACCCTCATGGCTTTCCCGTCCTCCATACCCTACCCCCTTAGGGAAACACCTTGGCCCCAGGCCAGGCCTCCTGGCAGGACCTCCTCCCCCGGGCCCCAAAGGGCCCGGGCCTGCCTGGGGAGGATCCGCCAAGGCCACCATGTACCCCCAGGATAGCCCAAGACTCCATCCCTGCCGCCCCACCCGCCTACCACTTCAGCTTCTCCCGCAAAAACCCCTCCAGCTCGTCCACGTGAAGCCTTATTTGCTCCATGGTGTCCCGGTCCCGCACCGTGACCGTGTCCTTGAGCTTGGTGGTCCCGTCCTTGCTCTGGCCGATGGTGTCGTAGTCCACGGTGATGGCGAAGGGGGTGCCCACCTCGTCGTGGCGGCGGTAGGCCTTGCCGATGTTGCCGGTGTCCTCGTAGAGGATGCGCCCGAGGCCCAGGGCCTGCAAGCGGGCCTTCAGGGCCTTGGCGTAGCCGGTGATCTCGGGCCGGTTCTTGGCCAGGGGGATCACCGCCGCCTTGATGGGGGCAAGCTGGGGCTTAAGTTTCAGCACGATGCGCTCTTCCCCACTGGGAAGCTCCTCCCGGGTGAAGGCCTCCGCCAAGAGGGCCAAAACCCCCCGGTCCACCCCGGCGGAGGGCTCAATCACGTAGGGCACGAACCACTTGCCGCTTTCGGGGTCCCGGTAGGCCAGGCGGGCGGTGGAGTGTTCGTTTTTCAGCACCCGGGCGGTGATGGAAAGCTCCTCCTGCTCCCGGGTATGGCTTCCCAGGTCAAAATCCGTGCGGTTGGCGATGCCCTCCAGCTCCTCGAGGCCATGGGGGAAGCGGTAGAGGATGTCCACCGTGGCCTTGGCGTAGTGGGCCAGCTCCTCGGGAGGTTGCTCGTAGGGCACCAGGTTCTCCCGGCTTAGGCCCATCTCCTGCCACCACTTAAGCCTTTCCTCCACCCAGTAGCGGTGCCAGTACTCGTCCTCCCCTGGGCGGACGAAGTACTCGATCTCCATCTGCTCAAACTCCCGCACCCGGAAGATGAAGTTCCTGGGGGTGATCTCGTTGCGGAAGGCCTTGCCGATCTGGGCGATGCCAAAGGGGAGCTTGCGGCTGGTGCTGTCCAGGACGTTTTTGAAGTTGATGAAAATGCCCTGGGCGGTCTCCGGGCGCAGGTAGGCCAAGGAGGCCTCATCCTCCACCGGGCCCACGTGGGTCTTGAACATCATGTTGAAGTACCGGGGCGGGGTCCAGTCCCCCGGCTCAGCGGTGGCGGGGTCCAAGACCCCAGCCGCGGTCATGGCCCCCCCGGCCCGCTCGGGGGCTTGCATCATGGCCTGGACCAGGGCGTGGAGGTTACCCTCCTCCACCTCCATGGCCCGGGAAAGCCTCCTGAGCACCTCCTCGGGCTGGTCCTTGAGAAGGTGGTCCAGGCGGTAGCGCTTCTTGCTGATGCGGTTGTCCACCATGGGATCGGCGAAGGTGGCCTCGTGCCCCGAGTAGTGGAGGACCAGGCGGTGGGTGAGGATGCTGGCGTCCAGGCCCTCCATGTCGTCCCGCTCGTAGACGTTCCGCCGCCACCAGGCCTGCTTCAGGTTGTTCTTGAGCTCCACTCCCAAAGGGCCGTAGTCGTAGGTGCCCTGGAGGCCCCCGTAGATCTCCGAGCCTTGGAAGATAAACCCACGCCGCTTACAAAGCGCCACCAGTTCGTCAAGGCTTGTTGCCGGCATCGTTCCTCCCCAAGGGGGGCCAAGCCCCCGGTTACAGGGCATCTTACCGGAAGGGGGTGCCAGGGCACCACCGGGGCCCATGGTGAGCCTGGGCGCAAACCCCTGCCCACGCCCGGCTTACGCTAGAATAGGTGACGAGGGGAGCATGAACAGGTACGACGATCGCGCCAGGCTGGTTTTCCACTACGCAAGGGAGGAGGGGAGCCGCTTAGGCCACTCCATGATCGGCCCAGAGCACCTCCTCCTGGGCCTGATGCGCGAGGGGGGTACGGCGGCCCGCATCCTCCAGGAGTACGGGGCGAGCCTCGAGGCCATGCGCCGCATGGTGGAGGAGCTGGTGGGCCGCGGCGAGGGGAGCCGCACCGGGGAACCCCCTGCCATTACGCCCAGGGCTAGGCGGGTCATGGAGCTGGCCAGCGCCGAGGCCCGCAACATGGGGGCCTCGGTGATCGGCACCGAGCACATCCTCCTGGGCATCATCCGTGAGGGCGACGGGATCGCCTACCGCATCCTCTCCCACTTCGCCAAGGACGTGGACGCCATCCGCTGGCGCATCCTCTCCATGGCCGAGGGCCGGGAGCGGGAGAAGCCGGTGAACACCCCCTTCCTGGACGAGTACGGCCGCGACCTCACCAAGGAGGCCCGGGAGGGCAAGCTGGACCCTGTCATCGGCCGGCAGGAGGAGATCAACCGGGTGATCCAGATCCTGGCCCGGCGCACCAAGAATAACCCCGTCCTCATAGGGGACCCGGGGGTGGGCAAGACGGCCATCGTGGAGGGGCTGGCCCAGGCCATCGTGGAGGGCCGGGTGCCCCCCATCCTCAAGGGGGCCCGGGTGGTGGCCCTGGACCTGGCGGGGGTGGTGGCGGGCACCAAGTACCGGGGCGAGTTTGAGGAGCGCCTGCGCCAGATCATAGAGGAGCTCAAAAACGCCAAGGTCATCGCCTTCATAGACGAGCTCCACACCCTGATCGGGGCCGGGGGAGCCGAGGGCACCTTGGATGCCGCCAACATCCTGAAGCCCGCCTTGGCCCGCGGCGAGATCCAGGTGATCGGGGCCACCACCACCGGGGAGTACCACCGCTACATAGAGAAGGACGCCGCCCTAGAGAGGCGCTTCCAGCCGGTGATCGTCCTGGAACCCTCCCCAGAGGAGACCCTGGAGATCCTCAAGGGCCTGCGTCCCCGGTACGAGGCCCACCACGGGGTCATCATCCCCGATGAGGTCCTGGAGCTTTCCGTGAAGATCGGCATCCGCTCCCTCCCGGGGCGCAACTTCCCCGATAAGGCCATTGACCTGATTGACGAGGCGGCAAGCCGGGTGCGGCTCAATGCCTCCTTGGGCCTGCCCGTGGCCGAGGAGGAGGACGGCACCCCCATGGTGACCCGGGAGGACATTGAGGCGGTGGTGGACTCCTGGGGCGGGGTCTACGTGGACGACAAGGACGACCAGAAGCTCATGCACCTCGAGGAGGAGCTAAGGAAGCGGGTGGTGGGCCAGGAGGAGGCCATCCGCGCCCTGGCCAGCGCCCTGAGGAGGGCCCGGGTGGGCCTGGGAGGCCGCACCCGGGTGGCCGCCAGCTTCCTCTTCGTGGGGCAAAGCGGCGTGGGCAAGACCCAGCTGGCCAAGGCCCTGGCGGAGGTGCTCTTCGGTTCCGAGCGGGCCCTCATCCGCTTTGACATGTCCGAGTTCCAGGAGCCCCATTCCATCTCCAAACTGATCGGGGCCCCTCCCGGCTACGTGGGCTACGAGCAGGGGGGTCGGCTCACGGAGGCGGTGCGCCGCCAACCCTTCAGCGTGGTCCTCCTGGACGAGATTGAAAAGGCCCACCCCGATGTGTACAACACCTTCTTGCAGGTGCTGGACGAAGGCCGCCTCACCGACGGCATGGGGCGCACCGTGGACTTCCGCCGGGTGATCCTCATCATGACCTCCAACACCGGCTACAACGTGGGCCCGGCCATCGGCTTCACCAGCAAGGAGGTGGACACCGAGTCCCCCCTCAAGGCCCTCTTCACCCCGGAGTTCCTGGACCGGCTGGACGAGGTGATCCGCTTCCGCCCCCTCACGGAGGAGGAGCTGGTGCAGGTGGCCCGGATGATGCTGGAAGAGATCCAAAAAGAGCTCCAGTCCCGGGACATCGCCGTGCGCTTCGCCCCCGAGGTGGCCCGCTTCGTGGTGGAACAGGCCCCCAAGACGGGAAGCGCCCGGGCCATCCGGGGCATCATCCGCGAACGCATTGAGGACCCCCTTTCCCTGGCCCTCCTCAAAAAGCCCACCGGCCACCTCTACGTGAACGTGGAGGACGGCCACCTGGCCTTCCACGAGGTGGAGGGCGAGGAGCTTTTGGTCTAGATGCCCCCGGGAACCCTTGGGCCCAGCCTCCTTCTTCCGAGGGGGCGGCCTTTTCTTGGGTTCCTCGAGGCCTAAACCCATGGCCAAGACCTCCTACACCTGCGTGGAATGCGGTTACCGTACCCCAAAGCCCTTGGGGCGGTGCCCGGCCTGCGGTTCCTGGGAAAGCTTCCGCGAAGGGACCGCCTCCCCTTCCCCAAAAGGCCAGCGGGCCGAACCGGCAACCCCCAGCCCGGTGGCCCTTTCCCAGGTGGACGAGGCCCAGGAAAGCCGCTTTTCCTCAGGGCTTGCCGAGGTGGACCGGGTCCTGGGGGGAGGGTTCGTGCCGGGGGAGGTGGTCCTCCTGGGGGGCGAACCGGGGGTGGGCAAGAGCACCCTCCTCCTGGAACTGGCCAAGCGCCTGGAAAGGCGGGTGTACTACCTGGCGGGGGAGGAATCCCCCGCCCAGATCAAGCTGCGGGCCAGAAGGCTGGGGGTAAAGGAGCTGCTTCTCCTCAAGGAAACCCGCCTGGAGCCCCTGGTAACCCTTTTGGAGAGAGAGCCCCCCGAGGTGCTCTTTGTGGATTCCATCCAGACCATTGAGGCCGGGGGAAGTCCGGGTAGCCTGGTGGCGGTGCGGGAGGCCACCCACGCCTTCGTGCGCCTGGCCAAGGAGGAAGGCATCACCACCGTTTTGGTGGGCCACGTGACCAAGGAGGGGGTGGTGGCGGGGCCCAAGAGCATGGAGCATGCGGTGGACGCCACCCTGTACCTGGAAACCGCCGGGGTTTACCGGGTCCTAAGGAGCGCCAAGAACCGTTTTGGCCCGGTGGGGGAACTGGGGGTTTTCCGCATGGAGGAGGAGGGCCTCAAGGAGGTGCCCAACCCCTCCGAGGCCTTCCTGTGGGAAAGGCCCTTGGGGGTTCCGGGAAGCGCCGTGGCCCTGGCCCTGGCCGGGGAAAGGGCCTTGGCCCTCGAGGTCCAGGCCCTGGCCGCCAAAACCCCCTTCCCCGCCCCCAGGCGGGTGGTCCAGGGGTTGGACCCCAGGCGGGTGGACATGGTGCTGGCGGTTCTGGAAAGGCGGCTTGGCCTGCCCCTCGGGGCCCTGGACGTCTACGTGAACCTGGCCGGGGGCTTAAGGGTGCTGGACCCCGGTCTGGACCTGGCGGTGGCCCTGGCGGTGTATTCTGCGGTGGTGGGCAAGGCCCTGCCCCCGGACCTGGCGGTGGTGGGGGAGGTGGGCCTTCTGGGCGAGGTGCGGAGCGTGATGGGACTGGAACGGCGGCTTAGGGAAGGGGAACGGGCGGGGTTTTCCCGCATCCTGCACCCAGGCAACACCAAGGCCCTCAAGGAAGCGGTGGAGCGGTATTTGGGATGAGTTTCCCCCTTCTCCTTTACCTGTTCTTCGCCCTTTTGGGCTACCAGCTGGCGGTGGGCCTGGAGAACCTGGGGCTTCTTCCCCGGTCGGCGGGCCTGCTTTCCCTGAACCGCCTTTACCT
>NZ_CALLUR010000181.1:0-13278 GCF_938010445.1 uncultured Thermus sp. | reverse complement strand
CAGCGGAAAGACTTCCACCACAAACTTGCCAGGAGGCTTGTAAACCGCTATGGTGTCATTGTCCATGAAGACCTGAACATAGACGGACTATCCCGTTCTTCTCTTGCCAAAGGGGTACTTGACGCAGGGTGGGCGCAGTTTCTCCAAATCCTTGCCTACAAAGCGGCGGCGGTTCATTTGGGGCAGGGGCCCCAAAGCGGCTGGTAGGCGGGTCATCAAGGTAGACCCTAAGTACACGAGCCAAGATTGCCCTGTCTGCGGTCACCGGGAGAAGAGGCCTTTGTGGGTCAGGGAGTTCACGTGTCCCTCTTGTGGGGCTCTTCTCCATCGGGACGTGGCAGCGGCAGTGAACATCTTGGCTAAGGCTCGGACGGAGCCTTCGGGGACGGGTTTACACCCGGAGCCGAGAAGCCTTGCTCTTTAGAGCAGGGTGTCGTCACGCCAAACGGAAGGGGTTAAAGTCCGTGTCCCGGTCGTAGACGTCAAGCCCCTCCACCCGCTTGAGGAAGCCCACCACCCCGTAGGTGATAGGGAGCATGAAGGCCTCCACGCCCACCTTGAAGACGTAGTTGGAAGGGAAGACGGCGAGGAGCACCTCCGGGGGGAAGACCCCGTAGAAGGCCACCAGGAGGAAGATGCCCGTGTCCAGCCCCTGGCCCACCAGGGTGGAGGCGAGGGCCCTCAGCCAGAAGAAGCGCCCCTCGGTCTTCACCTTCAGCTTGGCCAGCACATAGGCGTTGGCGAACTCCCCCACGAAGTAGGCCAGCAGGCTACCCAAGACGATCCTGGGGGTAAGGCCCAGAAGGAGGCCAAAGGCCTCGGCAAAGCGCTGGCTTTCCCCGTCCTTGGGGGCGGGGAGGGCGGCCACCCCTTGGAAGGTGAGGGTGGCCAGGAGAAGGGCGAAAAATCCCAGCCAGATCACCCGGCGGCTACGCCGGTAGCCGTAGACCTCGGTGAGCACATCCCCGAAGATGTAGGCCAAGGGGAAAAGCAGGGTACCGCCGTCAAAGGTGAAAGGCCCTAGGATCACCAGCTTGGTGGAGGCCACGTTGGAAACCAAGAGGACGGCGGCGAAGAGCACGGCGATCAGGTCCAGGTACTTCATTCCTCCTCCGGATGAAGGGAGGTGATGAAGGGCAGGTTGCGGTCAAACTGGGCCCGGTCCAGGCCGTAGCCGTAGACGTAGGCGTCCTCAATCTCAAAGCCCAGGTAGTGGATGGGCACCTCCACCTGGCGGCGGCTGGGCTTGGAGAGGAGGGCCGCCACCCGCACCGAGGCGGGCTTGCGGGCCTCGAGGTAGTCCAGCAAGTAGGAAAGGGTAAGCCCTGTGTCCACGATGTCCTCCACCACGATCACGTCCCGGCCATGGATGGGAAGGCGCAGGTCTTTAAGGAGTTCCACCTCGCCGCTGGTGCGGTAGGCGTTGCCGTAGGAGCTGATGGAGATGAAGTCCAGGGTGAGGGGAAGGGGGATGGCCCGCACCAGGTCGGCCATGAAGATGAAGGCCCCATTCAGGACGCAGATGAGGTGCGGGGTTTTCCCCTGGTAGTCCTGGGCGATCTGGGCTCCCAGCTCCTTTACCCGGTTGGCTAGGGTTTCGGCGGGGATCTGCACGGGTCCGTTTCCCGCGGTGAACATGGCCCTCATTCTACCGAAGTTTGTTGAAGAAGGGCCTCTACCTCCTCCGGCGATAGCCGCCGCCACTTGCCCGGGGGAAGCTGGCCCAAGCGGATGGGCCCCACCTGGAGCCTTAGGAGGCGCTTTACCGGGTAGCCCACCTCCTTTAGCATCCTGCGCACCTCCCGCTTCCGGCCCTCCGCCAGGGTGAGGAGGGCCCCCCCGGGGGCGGGGCGGCAGGCCAAGGCCCGAGCGGGGCCATCCTCCAGCTCCACCCCCTCTAGAAGCCTCTGGCAGACGGACCTGGGCAGGGTACCCCTTTCCGTCCAGACCCGGTAGACCTTCCTCACCCCATAGCGGGGATGGGTGAGGCGGAGGGTCAGGCTCCCGTCGTTGGTGAAGAGGAGGAGCCCCTCGGAATCCCGGTCCAGGCGGCCTATGGGGTGGAGACCGGGGATAGGGGGCAGGAGGTGGAAGACCGTCCTTTGGGCGTGGGGGTCATGGCGGGTGGTGGTGTAGCCCCGGGGTTTGTGCAGGGCCAGGACCACCCTCTCGGCCAAGGGTTCCACCCGCTTGCCGTCCACCTCCACCACGTCCCCTGGGTTCACCTTCTGTCCCAAGGTGGCCACGGCCCCATTCACCCGCACCCGGCCCTGGCGGATCAGCTCCTCCGCCTTCCTGCGGCTCGCCACGCCCGCACGGGCCAGAAAGGTCTGTAGACGCAGAGGCTTCTCCATGGCTAAAACAGGGGTTTTCGCTTTTCCCTAAGCGCCCTTAAGCCCTCTTCCAGCTCCTCCCCTTGGAACCCCAGAAACTCCAGGGCCAAGGAGACCTCAAAATGGGGCAGGAAGGTGCGGAACCAGTTGTTTAGGGCGTGCTTGGTGAAGTTCAGGGCCTCCTTGGGGCCTTCGGCCAGGCGGGTGGCCACCTCGAGGGCCTTCTCGTACACCTGGTCGTCCTCCACCGCCAGGGCCACCAGGCCCAGCCTTTCCGCCTCCTCCCCGGTGAGGGGCTCGTTGAGGAGAAGGTGGTACTTGGCCTTGGCCATGCCCAAAAGAAGGGGCCAAAGGAGGACCGCATGGTCCCCGGCGGCCACCCCAAGCCGCAGGTGGCCGTCCAGAAGCCTGGCCCCCTTGCCCGCCACCACCACGTCGCTGGCTAGGGCCAAGGCCAGCCCCGCCCCCACCGCCACCCCTTCCACGGCCGCCACCACGGGCCTGGGGAAGTCCAAGGGTCCTAGGACCAGCTCCCGGGCCTCCCAAAAGACCCGCAAGAGGGCCCGGTGGGAGGCGCGCATCTCCTCAATCAGGGCGAAGGAGCCCCCGGCGGAGAAGACCCCACCCTCGCCCCTTAGGAGGACGCTCCTCACCTCTTCCAGCTCCCGGAGGTCCCGCCAGATCCGGGCCAGGTCCCGGTGGGCCCTTGGGCCCAAGGCGTTCAACTTCTCGCCCTTTAGGGTGATCTCCAGCACCCCGGGCCGGGGCCAGGCCAAGGCGAGGCTGGGGTAAAGGTCTTGCAGGTCCATGCCTCCATTCTTTTCCCCACCGGGTGGTGATACAATCCCCTAGGCATGGCCCTCTATGCGGTGGACAAGCCCCTCCACCTCACCTCCCATGACGTGGTGGAGGAGGCGAGGCGCCTTCTCTCCACCCGCCGGGTGGGGCATACCGGCACCCTGGATCCCTTGGCCACGGGCCTTCTCCTCCTGGTTTCCGACGAGAGCACCAAGCTGGTCCCCTTCCTCTCGGGGGAGGAGAAGGAGTACATCGCCTGGGTTTCCTTTGGGGCCACCACCCCCACCTTGGATGCCGAAGGTCCTATAAGCGAGGAGGCCCCGGTGCGCTTTGACCGCAAGGACCTGGAGAGCGTGCTCCCTTCGTTTTTGAAGCTGAAAGAGCAGGTGCCTCCCCTCTACTCCGCCATCAAGGTGGGGGGGAAAAGGGCCTACGAGGTGGCCCGGGAGGGAAAGCCCTTGGAGCTGGGCCCCAGGCCGGTAAAGTACCTGGAGGTGGAACTCCTGGCTTGGGACCCCGGGCCCATCCCCCATCCCATCGCCCCCTCGGCCAAGGGCTGGCGGCTTGCGGAAAAGGGCGGGCGCAAGGTGGAGCTTCCCAAGCCCTTGGGGTCCTACCCCACCGCGGTGATCCGCCTGGTGGTGGGCCCCGGCACCTACGTGCGGGCCTTTGCCCGGGACCTGGGGGAGAGGCTAAAGACCAAGGCCTTTCTCTCCGGGCTGGTGCGCACCCGCATCGGCAAGGTGGGGTTGGAGCGGGCGGTGAAGCTTTCCGAACTCTCCCCGGAAAAGGCCATCCCCGAGACCGATGTTTTGCCCTTTCCCGCGGTGGAGCTTTCCCACACCGAGGCCCGGCGCGTTCTGGAAGGGGTTCCCTTGCCCATCCCGGCTTTGGGCTATGTGGCCTTGGTGGATTCCCGTAGGAGGCTTCTGGCCATCGCTGAGGGCGACGGTTTCAAGCTCAAGATACGGCGTGTCTTTGTAAAGGAGGCCTAGTATGGTGATCGGCGTACCCAAGGAGATCAAGACCCTGGAAAACCGCGTGGCCATGACCCCGGGTGGCGTGGAGAGCCTGGTCAAAAGGGGGCATACCGTGCTGGTGGAGCGGGGGGCGGGCGTGGGTTCCGGCCTATCCGATGCCGAGTACCAGCGGGCGGGGGCCGAGCTGGTGAGCTGGGAGGAGGCCTGGGGGGCGGAGATGGTGGTCAAGGTGAAGGAGCCCCTTCCCGAGGAGTACCCCTTTTTGCGCCCCGGGCTTATCCTCTTCACCTACTTGCACCTGGCCGCCGACCGCACCCTTACCGAGGCCATGCTGCAAAGCGGGGTCACGGGGATCGCCTATGAAACCGTGCAGCTTCCCGATGGTTCCTTGCCCCTCCTGGTACCCATGAGCGAGGTGGCGGGGCGCATGGCCCCCCAGGTGGGGGCCCAGTTCCTGGAGAAGCCCCATGGGGGCCGGGGGGTGCTCCTGGGCGGGGTGCCGGGCGTGGCCCCGGCCAGCGTGGTGATCCTGGGGGGCGGCACCGTGGGCACCAACGCCGCCAAGATCGCCTTGGGCATGGGGGCCCAGGTGACCATCCTGGACGTGAACCATAGGCGCCTGCAGTACCTGGACGATATCTTTGGGGGCCGGGTGGTCACCCTCACCGCCACGGAGGCCAACATCAAGAAGAGCATCCAGCACGCAGACCTTCTCATCGGGGCGGTTTTGGTGCCGGGGGCCAAGGCCCCCAAGCTGGTCACCCGGGACATGCTCCCCCTCATGAAGGAGGGCTCGGTGATCGTGGACGTGGCCGTGGACCAAGGGGGGTGCGTGGAGACCATCCGCCCCACCACCCATGCGGAACCCACCTACATGGTGGAGGGGGTGGTGCACTATGGGGTGGCCAACATGCCGGGGGCGGTGCCCAGGACCAGCACCTTCGCCCTCACCAACCAGACCCTGCCCTACGTGCTCAAGCTGGCGGAAAAAGGCCTGGAAGCCCTCCTGGAGGATAGCGCCCTCCTTAAAGGATTGAACACCCACAAGGGGCTTCTCACCCACCCCGGGGTGGCCGAGGCCTTCGGCTTGCCCTATACTCCCCCCGAGGAGGCCCTAAGGAGGTAGGATGCCCGGACGGGTGACGGTAACCGAAGGGGCCTTGGCCTCCTTGTTGGCCCTGGCGGCCCACGAGGTGCCGGGGGTGGTGGGGATGGCCCCCGCGGGGCTTAAGGACCAGGTGGTGCGCATCCTAGGCCGGCAGGAGGCCAGCGAGGGCGTGGTGGTGCGCCAAGACCCGGCCAACCCGGGTAAGTACACCGCGGACTTCTACGTGGTGGTGGCGGTGGGGACCCGCATCCCCACGGTGGTGGAGTCCCTGGCGGAGCGGGTGGCCTTTGCCGCCAAAAAGCTCGCTGGGGTGGAGCTTTCCCAGGTGCGGGTGCACGTGGTGGGGGTGGGGCGTGGCTAGCCTGAGGCCGGAGGAGCTTGCCGAGGCCTTCCGCTACGCCACGGATTGGTTTTCCGTGTTCGTGGAGGAGCTCAACGCCCTCAACGTCTACCCGGTTCCCGATGGGGACACGGGGACCAACATGCACCTCACCCTGCAGTCGGCCCGGCGGGAGCTGGACCTGGCGGACACCTCCAAGATGCCCGAGGTGGCCCGGGCCATAGCCTACGGGAGCCTTCTTGGGGCCCGGGGAAACAGCGGGGTGATCCTTTCCCAAATCCTGAAGGGGTTCAGCGAGGCCATCCGCCAAAAGGAGGTGCTGGATGCCCCCACCCTGGCCGAGGCCCTGCGCCTGGGGGCGGAAACCGGCTATAAGGCGGTGATGAAACCGGTGGAGGGGACCATCCTCACCGTGGCCCGGGCTGCGGGGGAAGGGGCTAGAGGGGAGGTCCTCGAGGAAGTCCTGGAACATGCCCTTAAGGCCGCCCGGGAGGCGTTGGAAAAGACCCCGGAGCTCCTTCCCGTTTTGAAGCAGGCGGGGGTGGTGGACGCTGGGGGTGCGGGGTACGTGCGCTTTCTGGAGGGCCTACGGGGGTACCTCCTGAGGTTACCCCTGCCCGAGCCCCCCAAGGTGGAGCGCTACGCCCAGACCGCCTTCGCCACCGAGGAGTTCGGCTACTGCACCGAGTTCCTCATGGAGGGGGTGGAGGTGCCCATTGAGAGGATCCGGGAGGCGGTGGCCCCCTTTGGGGACTCCCTCTTGGTGGTGGGGGCCGAGGGGTACGTGAAGGGGCACATCCACACCGATGACCCCGATGGCCTCCTGGCCACCGTGGCCCGCTTCGGCCGCATGGTGCGCACCAAGGTGGAGGACATGACCGAGCAGCACACGGAGATCCTGGCCATGGCGGGGGCGGGGGAGGAGGCCCCGCCCCCCACGGGCCTGGTGGCCGTGGCCCTGGGGCATGGGCCCACCCGGGCCTTCCGCAGCCTGGGGGCCCGGGTGGTGGCGGGGGGGCAGACGCAAAACCCCAGCGTGGAGGACCTGCTTGCCGCCATCAGAAGCGTGGCGAGCCCTAAGGTGATCCTCCTCCCCAACAACCCCAACGTCTTCCTGGCGGCGGAGAAGGCGGCGGAACTGGCCAAGGAGTTGGGCAAGGAGGTGTACGTGATCCAGACCCGCACCCTGGGCCAGGGGCTGGCGGCCGCGGTGCGCTACCTCCCCGAGGTGGAAGCCGAGGAGCTCCTTCCGGAGATGGAGGAGGCCATGAGGGGGGCGGTGACCCTCGAGGTCACCTGGGCCAGCCGGGACGCGGAGGTGGACGGGGTTAAGGTCTTGAAGGACAAACCCATCGGCCTTTTGGACGGGAGGCTGGTCCTGATGGGGGAGACCCCGGAGGAGGTGTTGGAGGGCCTTATCCGCCTGGCCCAGGAGGGCAAGGAGGTCCTTACCCTTTTCCTAGGCCCCAACGCCGAGAGGCAAAGGGCGGAGGAACTGGCGGGCAAGTTCCCGGGCCTGGTGGTGGAGATCCTCCCCGGAGGACCCGACCTCTACGCCTATCTGGGGGTCTTGGAGTAGGCTAAAGAAAACTTAAGCCTCCCTTCCTCCCTTCCCGGCTATCCTGGGAGTAAAGGGGGGTTTTATGTGGCGAGGCAAAGGGAGACTAGCCAAAGGGTGGCTTGCGGTGCTTGCTGGGGGGTTGCTAGTGGCCTGCAACCTCCAGGGCACCCCACCGGTGAGCGGGGACCTACCTGTGGGGGGGTACGTCGTGGCCCAGCTTCCCCCTGCCCAGGAAAGCGGCGGGGAGCTCCGTCCCGGGGTGAGGGTGTACCGCATGGTCCTTTCCCAAGATGGGGCGGTGCGGGTGAGTGCGGTTTCCAGCGATCTGGGACTAAGGGCCCGGCTTCGCCTGGTGCTTTTGGACGATAAGGGGGTAGTGCAGGCGGTGAGCGTGGCCCGGAACTGGTTTGCTGCTAGGCAGGAGCTTGCGCCCCTCTCCCTGCGTCCCCAGATCACCACCGATCCCGGGTACCGCCTCAGCTTCAAGGGGCAGTCGGGCCAGGCCTTTTATCTGCGGGTGGAGAACTACGCCCTAAGCCCGGACCGGGTTACCCTGTACGCCGATGCCTTTACCCACAACCCTGCGGGAGACGGGGAAGCCTTCACCACCGGCGTAAAGCAGGGGGCCATAGAGTTCGTGGGGGAGTTTGACCGCTACGATGTCTCTTCCGCCACGGGGTACCTAAGGCTCACCTATTCCGGCCCCTTGGACCTGGTGGCCCTTCTGTACAAGGGCCCCTCAGACCCCTCCCCTTTGGTCCTGGACCCGGTGATGGCCTGTGCCCCCATCTCCCCCGCCACCCTTTTGGTGGTGCGGGATCGGGGCCTTTCCCGGGCGGGGTTTGACGAGGAGAATAGCGGCCGCTACCGCCTGGAGATCTCCTCCACCCCTTGCCCCTAGGGTTTGGGTGGGAGCGGATTGAGAGCAAGCTAAAGGGTCCTAAGGATTTTTTAATCCGGCATTTTCCGATAACGTCCCTTGGCGGGCCAGCCGCTTAGTGATCGGAACGATTCCATGGCCCTTGGGGGCTGGCTTGGATGAGCCAGCCCCCTCATCCTTCTCAGAAAGCTAAAGGGTTTACCCGCATACTCAAGGGCGCTATGCGGGGTTTCCTGATTTTGCTCCTCTTCGCCCTGGCCGTTGCCGGGGCTTGGGCCCAGTCTGGGGTACGAAAAAGCATGCTCCTCGAGGCCACCGCCTACACCTCCAGCGTGCGGGAGACCGACTCCACCCCCTTCATCACCGCCACCGGCATGCGTACCCGCCTGGGGGTTCTGGCGGTGAGCCCCGACCTCCTTAAGGTGTTGCCCTACGGCACCAAGGTGCGGCTTCGCGACCTGGGTTCGGTCCATGGCCGCGGCCGGGGGCAGTTTGATTACCTCTTTCGGGACCGGGTCTTCGTGGTGGCCGATGTGATGCACCCCAGGATGCGGGAAAAGGTGGACGTTTGGCTTCCCGACCGGGCCACCGCCTTGCGCTTTGGCCGGAGGCTGGTGGAGCTTCAGGTGGTGGAGTACCCCAGGCGCTAAAGTCCGTATCCTAAGGGCGTGCGCTTTGCCCTCTTCCTGGCCCTGGCCCACCTCAGGCGAAGACCCTTGCAGACCGGACTCGCCCTTTTGGGGGTAGGGGTGGGGGTGGCGGTCCTCCTCACCGCCCTTTCCCTCACCAACGGTTTTGTCAGCGGCCTGGTGCGGGCCACCTTGAAGGCCTATCCCCATCTGGTCCTTTTCAGCTTGAGCGAGGAGCTGCCTCCTTTTCCCGGGCGGGACCATCCCGGGGTGGAGGCCTACGCCCCCTTTGCCGCCACCAAGGCCCTTTTAACCCGCCCGGCGGAGGGCGCCAGGGGCCCGGGGGTGGACTTCGCCACCCTGGTGGGCCTGGGCGCAGGCGGGGAGGCCCTTTACCCGGAGCTGGGCCTAAGGCTGGAGCCCGGGGGCATCTACCTGGGCTCGGCCCTGCAGCAGTCCTTGGGGGCCTTTGTGGGGGATAGGCTTTACGCCATGTCCGCCACCCAGGAACGGGTGGAGCTTAAGGTCCTGGGGGCTTTCCGTACCGGTAACTACCTCCTGGATTCCGCCTATGCCTTTGTGGACCTAAAGACGGTGGAAAGGCTTTCCGGGATCAGGGCGCAAGGGTACCAGGTGCGCCTCAAGGACCCCTGGCGGGCCAAGGAGCTGGGTGGGGAACTGGCGGGTACCCGGTTCTTCCCCCAGGCCTGGCAGGACACCCAGCGCACCCTCTTGGAGCAACTCTCCTTGCAGAAGAGGGTTTTGGGCATCCTGATCTTCTTGATCGTGGCGGTGGCCGCCTTAGGGGTGGCCAACCTCTTGGTGCTCAAGGTGGTGGAAAAGACCCCGGAGATCGCCCTCCTTCGGGCCATGGGCGCCTCGAGGCTCACCGTGGGCTTGGTCTTTGCCCTCGAGGGGGTCTTTTTGGGCGTGGGCGGCGTGCTCCTAGGCAACCTCCTCGGCTATCTCCTTTCCCTTTATTTGGCCCTCCGCCCCGTGGACCTGCCTGGGGAGCTTTACTTCCTCACCCACCTGCCCGTGGAGATGCGCCTGTCCGACTTCCTCTGGGTGAGCGGCGCAAGCCTGGCCGCCACCTTTCTTTCCGCCCTTTTGCCCCTCTTCCGGGCCCTCAGGGTCCAGCCCGGGGTGGTCTTGCGGTAGTTGCGCAAAAAGGGAGTCCTGCCCTAGACTCTTTAGGGCGGGCCGGTGTAGCTCAGCGGTAGAGCAACCGCCTCGTAAGCGGTAGGCCGCCGGTTCAAATCCGGCCACCGGCTCCAGAACCCCCCAGCCCCTCGAGGGCTGGGTTTTTCTTCGCCCCCCGGCTTGCCAAAAGAGGCCTAGCCCTGTACACTAATCAAGTTGAGGGCCCTCAGGGCCAGCCCCTGGCCCTGAGGGTGGTGCCCTGTGTGGGCAAAAGCCGGGGGAAGGCAACTCCCCCGGGTGGATCTTGAGAACACGGGGGCAAGTCCAAGAAGAAGGGAGTGGTGGCACTGCCGACGATCAACCAGCTGGTCAGAAAGGGCCGCGAGAAGGTCCAGAAGAAGAGCAAGGTTCCGGCCTTGAAGGGGTCGCCCTTCCGCCGGGGAGTGTGCACCGTGGTGCGCACCGTAACCCCCAAGAAGCCCAACTCCGCCTTGCGGAAGGTGGCCAAGGTGCGCCTGACCTCCGGGTACGAGGTTACCGCCTACATTCCCGGGGAGGGGCACAACCTGCAGGAGCACTCCGTGGTCCTCATCCGGGGTGGCCGTGTTAAGGACCTGCCGGGCGTGCGCTACCACATCGTGCGTGGGGTTTACGACACCCAAGGGGTGAAGGACCGCAAGAAGAGCCGCTCCAAGTACGGGACCAAGAGGCCCAAGGAGACCAAGGGCGCGGCTCCGGCCAAGAAGAAGTAGGTGAACTATGGCACGGAGAAGAAGAGCAGAGGTACGCCAACTCCAGCCCGACCTGGTCTACGGGGATGTGGTGGTGTCGGCCTTCATCAACAAGATCATGCGGGAGGGCAAGAAGAACCTGGCCGCCCGCATCTTCTACGAGGCCTGCCGCATCATCCAGGAAAAGACCGGGCAGGAGCCGTTGAAGGTCTTTAGGCAGGCGGTGGAGAACGTGAAGCCCCGGATGGAGGTGCGTTCCCGCCGCGTGGGTGGGGCCAACTACCAGGTGCCCATGGAGGTCTCCCCCAGAAGGCAGCAGTCCTTGGCCCTACGCTGGCTGGTCCAGGCGGCCAATGCGCGTTCCGAGCGGGGGGCTGCCGTGCGCATCGCCCATGAGCTCATGGACGCAGCCGAGGGCAAGGGCGGAGCGATAAAGAAGAAAGAGGACGTGGAGCGCATGGCCGAGGCCAACCGCGCCTACGCCCACTACCGGTGGTAAGCCATGGCGGTTAAGGTAGAGTACGACCTAAAGAGGCTCCGCAACATCGGCATCGCCGCCCACATTGATGCCGGTAAGACCACCACCACCGAGCGCATCCTCTACTACACCGGCAAGATCCACAAGATCGGTGAGGTGCACGAGGGTGCGGCCACCATGGACTTCATGGAGCAGGAGCGGGAACGGGGCATCACCATCACCGCCGCCGTGACCACCTGCTTCTGGAAGGACCACCGCATCAACATCATCGACACCCCGGGCCACGTGGACTTCACCATTGAGGTGGAGCGCTCCATGCGGGTCTTGGACGGGGCCATCGTGGTCTTTGACTCCAGCCAGGGGGTGGAGCCCCAGTCGGAGACCGTCTGGCGCCAGGCGGAGAAGTACAAGGTGCCCCGCATTGCCTTTGCCAACAAGATGGACAAGACGGGGGCCGACCTTTGGCTGGTGATCCGCACCATGCAGGAGCGCCTGGGGGCCAGGCCGGTGGTGATGCAGCTGCCCATTGGCCGGGAGGACACCTTCTCGGGGATCATCGACGTCCTCCGGATGAAGGCCTACACCTACGGCAACGACCTGGGTACGGATATCCGCGAGGTGCCCATCCCCGAGGAGTACCTGGCCCAGGCCCGGGAGTACCACGAGAAGCTCATCGAGGTGGCCGCCGACTTTGATGAAAACGTGATGCTCAAGTACCTGGAGGGCGAGGAGCCCACCGAGGAGGAGCTGGTGGCGGCCATCCGCAAGGGCACCATTGACATCCAGATCACCCCCGTGTTCCTGGGTTCGGCCCTTAAAAACAAGGGCGTACAGCTTCTTCTGGATGCGGTGGTGGACTACCTGCCCTCCCCCTTGGACATCCCCCCCATCAAGGGCACCACGCCCGAGGGGAACGAGGTGGAGATCCACCCCGACCCCGAGGGTCCCCTGGCGGCCTTGGCCTTCAAGATCATGGCCGACCCTTACGTGGGCCGCCTCACCTTTATCCGGGTTTACTCCGGCACCATCACTTCGGGCTCCTACGTGTACAACACCACCAAGGGCCGCAAGGAGCGGGTGGCCCGGCTCCTAAGGATGCACGCCAACCACCGGGAGGAGGTGGAGGAGCTTCGGGCCGGGGACCTGGGGGCGGTGGTGGGCCTTAAGGAAACCATCACCGGGGACACCTTGGTGGGTGAGGATGCGCCTCGCATTGTCCTGGAGTCCATTGAGGTCCCCGAACCCGTCATTGACGTGGCCATTGAGCCCAAGACCAAGGCTGACCAGGACAAGCTTTCCCAGGCCCTAGCCCGCCTGGCGGAGGAGGACCCCACCTTCCGGGTTTCCACCCACCCCGAGACCGGGCAGACCATCATCAGCGGGATGGGGGAGCTCCACCTGGAGATCATCGTGGACCGCCTGAAGCGGGAGTTCAAGGTGGACGCCAACGTGGGCAAGCCCCAGGTGGCCTACCGCGAGACCATCACCCGCCCCGTGGACGTGGAGGGCAAGTTCATCCGCCAGACGGGTGGCCGTGGCCAGTATGGCCATGTGAAGATCAAGGCCGAGCCTTTGCCTCGAGGCTCGGGCTTTGAGTTCGTCAACGCCATCGTGGGTGGGGTGATCCCCAAGGAGTACATCCCTGCCGTCCAGAAGGGGATTGAGGAGGCCATGCAGTCGGGTCCCCTGATCGGCTTCCCCGTGGTGGACGTCAAGGTCACCCTCTACGATGGCTCTTACCACGAGGTGGACTCCAGCGAGATGGCCTTCAAGATCGCCGGCTCCATGGCCATCAAGGAGGCGGTGCAGAAGGGGGATCCGGTGATCCTCGAGCCCATCATGCGGGTGGAGGTCACCACCCCTGAGGAGTACATGGGCGACGTCATCGGTGACCTGAACTCCCGCCGGGGCCAGATCCTGGGCATGGAGCCCAGGGGGAACGCCCAGGTGATCCGGGCCTATGTGCCCTTGGCGGAGATGTTCGGCTACGCCACCGATCTGCGTTCCAAGACCCAGGGTAGGGGCTCCTTCGTCATGTTCTTTGACCACTACCAGGAAGTCCCCAAGCAGGTGCAGGAGAAGCTCATCAAGGGGCAGTAAGGATGCCTTTCGGGTAGGCCTTAGGGCCTACCCCGCATGGAGAAAGGAGAGCGAAGATGGCCAAGGGCGAGTTTATCCGTACGAAGCCTCACGTGAACGTGGGGACGATTGGGCACGTGGACCACGGGAAGACGACGCTAACGGCGGCGTTGACGTTTGTAGCGGCGGCGGAGAACCCGAATGTGGAGGTGAAGGAC
>NZ_CALLUR010000180.1:0-25278 GCF_938010445.1 uncultured Thermus sp. | reverse complement strand
GCCAGGACCAGGCGGCTCACTTCCTTGAGGGTTTCAAACACCCCCTTGCCTTCGGTGGCCACCGCCTCAAACACGGGGAAGCGCCCTTGGGGATCCACCACCGCCTGGATCATTTCCACGGGCAAGGCGTCGGGAAGATCCCGCTTGTTCACCTGGAGCACTACGGGGATATCCTCTACCCTAAGCCCGTACTCGGCCAGATTCTCCCGCATGTTGCGCATGCTCTCCGCGTTGGCCCTGAGGCGGTTGGGGGCGGAGTCGGCCACGAATACGATGCCATCTACCCCCCTAAGGATGAGCTTGCGGCTGGCGTTGTAGAAAACCTGCCCGGGGACGGTATAAAGGTGGAAACGGGTCTTGAAGCCCTTGACCTCGCCCAGGTCCAGGGGAAGGAAGTCAAAGAAGAGGGTGCGCTCGTCCTCTGTGGCTAGGGAAACCATCTCCCCTTTGCGTCCCTCGGGGATTCTGCTATAAATCCATTTCAGGTTGGTGGTTTTTCCGGATAGCCCCGGGCCGTAGTAGACGATTTTGAAGTTGATCTCGCGGTTGGCGAAGTTGATGGTGCTCATGTTAGTTGCCGAAAAGTTCGTCTAGGAGCGCCTTGGCTTCCTCGCGGTACTGGGTGTCCAGGTTCAGCTTGGGTGGGTTGGCGAGGGCTTCCTCGGCTAGGCGGGCTAAGGTTTCCGCAGCCCGCTTGCCGTGCAGCTTGACCTTTCCCAAGGGGGCGTTTTCGTCAAAGACCAAGACCAAAAGGGCGAACTCGCTGGCTTCGTCCACGTAAAGCCCCATGCGTTCCCCCTGGTGCACCACTTCCTGGAAGCGGGCCTCGCCCAACAGTTTGGCCAGGGCCTGGGTGGCGGCAGCGTTGCCCGCTACCAAGGTGGCCAGGGAGTCCAGGGGCGGGGGCTTGGGGGCCCAGAGGGCTTCCTTGTGGGCCAGAACGAATCCCTTACGGTCTACAAAGAGGGCATAGCGGGCCCCGGTTTCCTGCAGGGTTTCCTGTAACACGTCCATGGCCCGCTGGTACAGGGCCCCATAGAGGACCAAGGAGGGTTCCACCATAGTATGCTCAGTTTATCATGGGGCCGTTTTTGGAGGAGGCTAGGGCGCTTTTGGCGGAGTTGGTGGCCCTGCCCACGGTGAGCGCCGAAGGGAGGGCCCTCGAGGCGGGTGCGGCTAGGGTGGCGGAGGTGTTGGGGGGGCTAGGTCTAAAGGCGGAGCTACACCACGGCTACGGCCCCCCGGTGGTTTACGCGGAAGGGGGCGAGGGGGATAAGGCGCTTTTATTTTACAATCACTACGATGTACAGCCTCCGGATCCCCTGGAACTCTGGGAAACGGAGCCGTTTCGCCTGGTGGAACGGGAGGGCGCTTGGTATGGCCGGGGTACCCACGACGACAAGGGGGAGTTGGTGGCCCGGGTGGTGGCCCTAAGCCTATTCCAGAAGAAGCACGGTTTTCTTCCCCGGGTGAAGTTCGTGGTGGAGGGGGAGGAGGAGATAGGAAGCCCCCACCTGGGGGATTACGTGAGGGACAAGAAGGACCTCTTGGCGGCGGAGGCCATGGTGTGGGAGGCGGGTGGGGTGGATGCCAAGGGGCGTCCTTACCTCTATGCGGGGCTTAAGGGTATCGTGGCCCTGGAGCTTCGGGTGCGCACGGCAGCCTTTGACCTGCACTCCTCCTATGGGGCGGTGGTGGAGAACCCCATCTACCGCCTAAGCCGGGCCATTGCCAGCCTGAGGGACGAGGAGGGAAGGGTACTGATCCCGGGGTTTTACGATCGGGTCCGCCCTCTAACCCCCAAGGAGATGGAGGTGCTGGCGGAGATCCCCGACGAATCCGAGGCCCTAAAGGAGGCCTTTGGCGTGCGGGACTTTTTGGGAGGGGCCAGGAACCTGGAGTTCAACCAGCGGCTTTATGCCGAGCCCTGCGTCAACATGAATGGTTTTCATTCAGGCTACGGTGGCCCGGGTTCCAAGACGGTGTTGCCCGCAGAGGCCTTGGCCAAGCTGGACTTCCGCCTGGTACCGGATCAGGACCCGGAGGAGATCCCTGGGCTTTTGAGGCGGCACCTCGAGGCCCAGGGCTTTCACGACGTGGAGGTGGTGGTCCTGGAGAAAGGGGAGCATCCCGCCCGTTCGGATCTTTCCCATCCCTTCGTGAACCTGGCCAAGAGGGCTCTGGAGGAGGCCTTTGGGGAGAGGGCCGTCCTCTATCCCAACATGGCAGGGTCCGGTCCCATGCACCCCTTCCTCCACTACCTCAAGGCTCCGGCGGTGGGCCTGGGGATAGGGTATCCGGGTAGCCGGGTGCACAGCCCCAACGAGCATATCCGCATCCAGGACTTTGAGCGGGGCACCCTAGCCCTTCTCAGGCTTTTAGAGCTTTTCTTCCTCGGGCGCTAGGCCATCTGCTAGGCTCTTAGGGGTATGCGTCTTTTCTTTGGTGAACGCGATACCCCATACCCGGAGGCTCGGGTGGTGGTCCTGCCCGTGCCCTACGACCTTTCCCTCTCCTTTTTGCCCGGGGCCAGGCGGGGCCCTGAGGCCATCCTCCTGGCCAGCCGGGAGCTGGAGCCCTTCCTTTTGGAGCTGGAGGTGGCCCCTGAGGAGGTGGGGATCCACGCAACCGAGCCCGTCCCTTGGGTGGCGGGGAGCGCAGAGGCAAGCCACGCCCTGATCCGGGAGGCCGCCCTTACGCACCTTCGGGCGGGGAAGTTCGTGGTCTCCTTGGGGGGAGACCACTCCATCACCCACCCCCTGGTCCAGGCCCATCGGGAGGTCTTGGGGGAGTTTTCCCTGCTCCAGATAGATGCCCATGCGGATCTTTACCCCACGTGGCAAGGTTCGGTGTATTCCCATGCTTCCCCCTTCTACCGCTTAGTCCAGGAAGGGTTTTCCTTGGTGCAGGTGGGGATTAGGGCCATAGACCAAGACTCCTTGGCCTTTGCCCAGGAGAAGGGGGTGGCCCTTTTTCCCGCCCATCGCCTGCACCGGGAAGGGCTTCTAGAGGAGATACTGGGGGCTTTGGGTGAGCGGGTGTACATCAGCCTGGACTTTGACGCCCTAGACCCAAGCCTTATGCCCAGCGTGGGTACCCCCTTGCCGGGAGGGCTTTCCTACCGCCAGGTGGTGGACCTCCTTGCGGCGGTTTTCGCGGAAAAGGAGGTGGTGGGCATGGATTTTGTGGAGCTTTCCCCAACGGGTCAGTTCCATGCGGAGATGACCGCGGCCCAACTGGTGTACCACGCCATAGGCCTTAAGGGTTTGCAGGCGGGGTGGCTGGAGGCCAGGGGGCGGTAGGGGACCCTTCCTTTGGCCTGGTCCTGGGGTAGGGTCCACTGGGTCCTGGGCCGGCGCTGGCGGGAATGGGGACTTGAGGCGGGCCGCCCCCTTCGGCCGTCCCAGGGATGGGGGTCTTGCGCTAACCTTAGGCCATGCGGTCCTTCGTGGCCCACCTCGAGGCCCTCTTCTTGGCCCTGGCCTTTGGCAGCCTGGTCTTCGGCCTTCTGGCCCGGCTCGTTGGGGTTCGGAGGGTCTGGCCCTTTTTCCTTCTCGCTGGGGTTTTCCTGGCCCTGGCCCTCTGGGCGGGGTTAGAATAGCCCTTCGTGGCCAAGCGTGTGGTTTCGGTATCCCTGGGCTCTAGCCGGCGCGACTCGGTGGTGGAGCTGGAGCTTCTGGGGGAAAGGGTAATCCTGGAAAGGCGGGGCACGGACGGGGATTTCCAACGGGCCCTCTGCCTCATTGCGGAGTTGGACGGGCAGGTGGAGGCCATCGGCCTTGGGGGCATAGACCTCTACCTATGGGCCGGGGGGCGGCGTTACACCATCCGGGACGCCCAAAGGCTTAAGGATGCTGCCCGTAAAACCCCGGTGGTGGACGGCTCGGGTCTTAAGCACACCTTGGAGCGCCGGGCGGTGGCCCAGCTGGCCGGGCTGATAAACTGGAAAGAAACCAAGGTATTGTTGCCCTCCGCTGTGGATCGCTTTGGTTTGGCTGAGGCCCTGCACGAGGCTGGGGCCAAGGTTCTTTACGGGGATTTCATCTTTGCCCTGGGGCTACCCATACCCCTGTACTCCCTCTCCTTTTTGCAGAAGCTGGCCTTCGTTCTCCTCCCCCTCCTCACCCAGCTTCCCTTCCCGCTCCTCTACCCCACGGGGGAAAAGCAGGAGAGGCGGGTGGTGGACTGGCGAAGCCGCTACTATCTGTGGGCGGATCTGGTGGCGGGGGACTGGCACTACATTAAACGCCATATGCCCGACGCCATGAAGGGGAAAACCGTGCTCACCAACACCACCACGGAGGAGGATGTGGCCTTCCTTAGGGAACGGGGGGTAAGGCGCCTCATCACCACCACCCCCCGCCTAAATGGGCGGAGCTTTGGCACCAACGTCATGGAGGCCCTTTTGGTGGCCTTGGCTGGGCGGGAGCTTGGGGAGGAGGAGTACCTCCGGTATATTGACCTCTTAGGGCTTGCGCCCCAGGTCTTGGACCTTCAGGAGGAAGCATGATCAGCGTGACCGACCTTAGACCCGGAACCAAGGTGAGGATGGAGGGTGGCCTTTGGGAGTGCGTGGAATACCAGCACCAAAAGATTGGCCGCGGTGGGGCCAAGGTGGTGGCCAAGTTCAAGAACCTGGAAACCGGGGCCACCATTGAGCGCACCTTCAACTCCGGGGAGAAGCTGGAAGACATCTACGTGGAAACCCGGGAGCTCCAGTACCTGTACCAGGAGGGGGACGACCTGGTCTTCATGGACCTCGAGACCTACGAACAGTTCCACCTGCCCAAGGACCAGGTGGAGGCCGCGCGGTTTCTCAAGGAGGGGATGACCGTCCTGGGGGACATGTACGAGGGGCGCCCCCTGAAGATCACCCCGCCCACCGTGGTGGAGCTCAAGGTGGTGGACACGCCTCCGGGGGTGCGGGGGGACACGGTCTCCGGCGGGAGCAAGCCCGCCACCCTGGAGACCGGAGCGGTGGTCCAGGTGCCCCTTTTTGTGGAGCCCGGCGAGGTCATCAAGGTGGATACCCGCACGGGCCAGTACGTGGGCCGCGCCTGAGGCCTTTGGGCCGGATCGCCCGGGTTCACCCCCGGGTTCTTTCTTTTACCGGGTCCAAAGGTGGTGGTGGCCCTTGGATAGGGTAAGCTTTATGCCGCGAGGTGCTCCTATGACGCCCAAGGAACTGAAGCAGATCCTGCAGGCCCTGGTGGAGCATGGGGTGAGCGAGCTCACCCTGGAGACTCCCGATTACAAGCTGACCGTACGCCGCGGGGGTGAGGTGCAGGTGGTGGCCGTGCCCCAAGGTCTACCCACCCCCGCCAGCCCGCCAGCTCCCTTGCCTTCACCTGGGCCCACCGGCCCGGCTCCGGTACCCCCGTCTCCGCCTGCGGAAGCCCCCCAACCGGAAGCCACCCAAGCCGAGGATAGCTGTGCGGGTTGTGTGGAGATCAGGGCCCCCATCGTGGGTACCTTCTACCGGGCCCCCGCCCCCGATGCCCCCCCTTACGTGGAGGAAGGGGACCGGGTGGAGAAGGGCCAGGTGCTCTGCATCATCGAGGCCATGAAGCTGATGAACGAGATTGAGTCGGAGGTTTCCGGCATCGTTAAAAAGATCCTGGTGAAAAACGGGGAACCCGTGGAGTACGGGCAGCCCCTGTTCCTGATCCAGCCGCTATGAAAAAGGTTCTGATCGCCAACCGGGGCGAGATCGCCCTCCGGATTATCCGGGCCGCCAAGGAACTGGGGATCAAAACCGTGGTGGCCCACTCCACCGCTGACGAGAAGAGCCTGCCGGTGCTTTTGGCGGACGAGGCCATTTGCATTGGGCCGCCCCCCTCGGGGCAGAGCTACCTGAACATCCCCAACCTGCTTTCCGCGGCCATCGTGACCGGGGCCGACGCCATCCATCCCGGCTATGGCTTTCTGGCGGAAAACGCCACCTTTGCCGAGATGTGCCGGGACCATGGCATCACCTTTATCGGCCCCACCCCTGAGAACATGCGCGCCCTGGGGGATAAGGCTACCGCCAGGAAGGTGGCGCGCGAGGCTGGGGTTCCCACGGTTCCGGGAACGGATGAGCTTGCGAGCGTGGAGGAGGCCAAACGGGCCGCTCAGGAGATCGGCTATCCCGTGATCCTCAAAGCCTCCGCTGGGGGTGGGGGCAGGGGAATGCGGTTGGTGCACACCGAAGAGGAGCTAGAGAGGGCGGTCCAGCAGGCCCAGGAGGAGGCGCGGGCGGCCTTTGGCAACCCTGCCGTCTACCTGGAGAAGTACATTGAAGAGCCAAAACACATAGAAATCCAGGTTCTGGGGGATGGGGAGAACGTGATTCACCTGTGGGAGAGGGACTGTTCCATTCAACGCCGGCACCAAAAGCTCCTGGAGGAAGCCCCCAGCACCCTTCCCTGGGAAACCCGCAAGGCCATTGCCGAGGCCGCAGCCCGGCTCGCCCGGCACGTGGGGTATGTTTCCGCCGGTACCCTGGAGTTTCTGGTGGACAAGGAGGGCAACTTTTACTTCATAGAGATGAACACCCGCATCCAGGTGGAGCACCCCGTGACCGAGATGATCACGGGGGTGGACCTGGTCCAGGCCCAGTTCCACATCGCCATGGGGGAGAGGCTTTGGATCCAGCAGGAGGAGGTGGAGGTCCGGGGCCATGCCATAGAGGTGCGCATCAATGCCGAAGACCCGGAGAAGGGCTTTAGGCCCTCCATCGGCAAGGTGGAAACCCTCCTTTTCCCCGGGGGGCCGGGGATCCGGGTGGACAGCCACCTCTATGCGGGGTACCAGATCCCGCCCCACTACGACAGCCTGATCGCCAAGATCATCGCCTGGGCGCCCACCCGGGAGGAGGCCATCCGGCGCATGGAGCGGGCGCTTTCGGAAACGGTGATTGAGGGGCCTGGCCTTAAGACCACTATCCCCTTCCACCAAAAGGTGCTGCAAAACGCCTTCTTCCGCCGGGGGGCCGTGTACACCAACTTCGTGGCCCGGCGGATGGAGATGTAGACTGGGCGTGTGATGGTGGAGTACGAGATCAGCGACCATGCCCTCGAGGGGCTGGTGGCCCATGCCCTTTCCGACCTCCAGGGGGTGCGGCTTTTGGAAACCGCACCCCGCTCTTTGGGTGAGGTTTTCCGTCGGATGAAGCCCATCAAGGTGGAGCGTGCCCCCGAGGGGTACACGGTGGACCTGGTTCTTTCCGTGGACTACGGGGTTTCCATTCCCGAGGTGGCCCAGGCGGTGCAAAAGGCAGTGGCCGAAGCCCTATTCCTGGCCACCGGGGAAAAGGTTCAGGCGGTGAACCTCACCGTGGCCCAGGTGGAGTACCGAAAGGAGGCCCATGCTTAGGCGAGCCAGGGAACTGGCCATGCGGGCCCTCTTTGCCCACACCCAGGGGGGGGTGGATCTGGAGGAGGCTTTCCGTCACGCCTTGGAGGAGATGGGAGGAGAGGAGGACTCCTACGGGGATCCCCTGGACCTGGAGGGGGTGGCCTTTGCCCGGCGCCTTTTAGAGGGGTACAAGGCCCATGCGGAGGAGGTGGACCAGGTGCTACGGGAGACGGTGGAGGGGTGGGATTTCGCCCAGATGTCCAAGACCGACCTCACCGTGCTGCGTCTGGCCACCTACGAGATGCTGTACGAACCCACCCCCTTCGCTCCCCTGATTGAGGTGGCGGTGAAGATTGCCAACCGTTATGGGGGAGAGCATTCAGGGGCCTTTGTCAACGGGGTTCTCGGCCGCTTGTACCGGCGGATCCAGGGGGGCGAGCTGAAGGTGGTGCCTAAGGAGGGCTGAGATGACCCTTGCCCGTATTCTTTCCGGCCACGAGGTGGCGAAAACCGTGTACCAGGAGCTGAGGCAGACCCTTAGCTCCTTGCCTTTCGTACCCTCCCTTAGGGTGATCCGTTTGGGGGAGGACCCCGCCTCGGTTTCCTACGTGCGCCTTAAGGACAAAAGGGCCCGGGAGCTGGGCCTTTTGAGCCAGGTGGAGGTATACCCGGCGGATACCCCCGAGGGGACCCTTTTGGAGCGGATCCAGACCCTCAACCAAGATCCCGAGGTGGACGGTATCCTGGTCCAGCTTCCCTTGCCCGCCCACATCCGCACGGAGCGGGTTTTAGAGGCCATCTCTCCCCTTAAGGATGTGGATGGCTTCCATCCCCTCAACGTGGGCAAGCTTTGGAGCGGGGGCGAGGGGCTTTTCCCCTGCACGCCCCTAGGGATCGTCCGCCTCCTGCAGCACTATGGGGTGGAGTTAAGAGGCAAGGAGGTGGTGGTCCTGGGGCGGTCCAACATCGTGGGCAAGCCCCTCGCCGGCCTCCTCCTGCGGGAGGATGCCACGGTGACCGTGGCCCATTCCCGTACCCGGAACCTCCCGGAGATCGCCCGGCGGGCGGAGGTCTTGGTGGTGGCGGTGGGGAAGCCCCACTTGGTGCGGAAGGAGTGGGTGCGGCCCGGGGCCATTGTGGTGGATGTGGGGGTGAACCGGCAGGAAGACAAGCTCCTGGGGGATGTGCACCCGGAGGTGGCCGAGGTGGCCTCCGCCGTCACCCCGGTCCCCGGGGGCGTGGGGCCCATGACCGTGGCCATGCTGATGGCCAATACCGTGAAGGCGGCTATACTCAGGCGGCATGGACTTTCTGGCTAACCAGGTGTTTTGGACGGCCATCCTGGCCAACTTTCTGGCCCAGACCCTGAAGATTTTCATCTATTACCTGCTGGAGGGCCGGTTTCAATGGGAACGTTTCTTGGAAACCGGGGGGATGCCCAGTTCCCACTCGGCCACGGTGAGCGCTTTGGCCATGGGGGTGGGCTTTCAGGAGGGGTTTGGCAGCACCCTGTTCGCCGTGGCCGCCATTTTCGCCCTCATCGTCATGTACGACGCCACGGGGATCCGCCGGGCGGCTGGGCTTCACGCCCAGCTCCTCAACCAGTTGGTTCAGGAACTGCAGCAGGTGTTGCAGAAGGGTCCCGCCGCCGAGCCCTTGAAGGAACTGCTGGGCCACACCTACCTCGAGGTCCTGGTGGGCGCCCTTTTCGGGGCTTTGGTGGCCTTCCTCAGCTTTCACCTTTTCCCGGCGGCGTAGAAGGCCAGGGTCTGCCCCAGGAGGAAGACCAAAAGCCCTAGGATTGGGGAAAGAAAGAAGACGAAGAAAGTCGCAAAAAGGGCCAGCACCAAGGGCAGGAGGGGCCTCTTAAAGCGGTGGAAGGTCCAGAGGTTCAACAGGCTGAAGAAGAGGAGGATGCCAAAGGCCACGGCTTCCATGGGCCACCATTGTACGCCTTTGCCAGGGTGGGGTAAACTTTAACCGAGTATAAGGAGGTCTTACCCATGCTGACTTTACCGGAGAAAATCCTCTTTATCCTGCTCCTGGCCGGAAGCCTGTACTACGCCTACACGGGGTTTCGCCGGGTCTACCTGGCCATCCGCCGGGGACGGCCTGAGGACCGGTTTGACCGCCTACCCGAGCGTGTGGGGAGGGCCATCTGGCTAACCCTGACGCAACAGACCGTCTTTAAAAGACGGCCTTGGGTTTCTCTCCTGCATGCCTTTGTCTTCTATGGGTTCATCTACTACCTCTTGGTCAACCTGGTGGACCTCCTGGAGGGCTTTTTCCCCCTGCACACCCAAGGAGGCGTTTGGAACCCCTATAACCTCATCGCCGACATCCTGACGGCGGCCATCTTGGTGGGCATCCTGGGCCTGATGGTGCGCCGCTACCTGGTGGCCCCCCACGACTTCACCTGGAACCCCAGGGTGCTCCTCCACGAGCGGGTGCGCCAGGGGATACCCCGGGACTCGGCCATCGTGGGGGCCTTCATCACCTTTCACGTGGGAAGCCGCCTCCTCTCTAAGGCCGCGGGCCTGGCCCAGGGGGAACCCGATCCCTTCCAGCCGGTGGCGAGCCTCCTAGCCAGCCTCCTTTCCGGGCTTGCCCCCTCTAGCCTGGTGGTTTTGGAACACGTCTTCTGGTGGGGGGCCCTGGGTTCCATCCTGCTCTTCCTCCCCTACTTCCCCCGTTCCAAGCACATCCACCTGATGATGGGCCCCATCAACCTGGCCTTTGGCCAGGAAAAGCCCGGGGCCTTGCGGCCTCTGGATTTTGAGAAAGAGGAGGAGAAGTTCGGGGCGGAGAAGCTGGAGGACCTTTCCTGGAAACGGCTTTTGGACGCTTACGCCTGCATCATGTGCAACCGTTGCCAAGAGGCCTGTCCGGCCTACACCACGGGAAAGGCCCTTTCCCCGGCGGCCATCGTGATTTCTGAGCGTTACGAGCTAAACGGGATTCTCCCCGCCTTCGCCAGCGGCCAGGAAAGCCCCCGGCCCCTCATGGACTTCGCCCTAAATGAGGAAGCCCTTTGGGCCTGCACCACCTGCATGGCCTGCGTGGAGGTCTGCCCGGTGGGCAACGAGCCCATGCTGCACATCCTGGATGTGCGCCGGGCCAAGGTGCTCATGGAGGGAGCCTTCCCCCAGGAGCTGAACAACGCCTTTAGGGGGATGGAGCGCTCCGGCAATCCCTGGGGCATCGGCCAGGACAAGCGCCTGGACTGGGCCGAGGGGCTTAACGTACCCACCGTGGAGGAGAAGCCCCACCCCGAGGTCCTCTACTGGGTGGGGTGTGCGGCCAGCTACGACCCCCGGGCCCAGAGGATCGCCAGGAGCATGGTGGAAATCCTCAACGCCAGCGGGGTGGACTGGGCGGTCCTGGGTCGTAAGGAGAAGTGCACGGGCGATTCCGCCCGGCGAGCGGGCAACGAGTACCTTTTCTTCCAGCTGGCCATGGAGAACGTGGAAACCTTAAACCAGGTGGCCCCCAAAACCATCGTGACCACCTGCCCCCACTGTTTCCATACCCTGGGCAATGAATACCAGGCCTTTGGCGGGGAGTACCGGGTGGTCCACCACTCGGAGTTCATCGGTGAGCTGTTGCGCTCGGGGAGGCTGAAGGTTTCCCAGGAGGCCCGGCGGGTGGTCTTCCACGACCCTTGCTACCTGGGCCGGCACAACGGGGTGTACGAGGCGCCCCGGGAGGTGCTCAAGGGGGTGGGCCTGGTCCTCAGCGAACCCCAAAGGAGCCGGGAGCGGAGTTTCTGCTGTGGAGCAGGCGGGGCCCAGTTCTGGAAGGAGGAGGAGCCTGGGGCCATGCGGGTTTCCCAGAACCGCTACCGGGAGCTTAAGGGCACGGGGGCCGAGGTGATCGCCACGGGGTGCCCCTTCTGTATGGCCATGATGAATGTGGAGGTGGCCCAGGACGAAGCGCCTCCCGAGGTTTTGGACATCGCCGAGTTGGTGGCCCGGGGGCTTAGGGCCTAGGCTTCTGGTAGACGGCATAGACCCGGTAGCCCTCCATCCACCCCTCCCCGAAGGCACGTAGCCCAAGGCCGAGGGGAGGGGTGAGGAGCTCGTAGGGTTCCCAGTAGTAGGGGCTCTTTGGCCTCTTCCGCCGGATGGCTTCTAGGCGGCTAAAGCCCTCCACCAGGACCAGCCCTCCTGGGGCCACCAGGGGAGGGAGGGCCTTAAGAAGTGGGCGGTTCACGTAGTAGCTCATGAGGATGGCGGCGAAGGGACCCCGGGGGAGGAGGGAGAGGGCTTTGGGGCCCTCCAGGTCCAGCTCCACCAGGGTAAGCCCCGGGGTGCCGGCCAGCCTTCGCAGGGCCTCGAGGCTCTTTTCCACCAGGACCACGGGATGGCCCCGGTGCAGGAAGTAGCGGGCGTTCCGCCCCAGGCCTCCGGCCAGGTCCAGGATGGGCCCAGGGGGTACGAAGGGGCCATAGGCCCGCACCGTGAAGGCAGGGGCTCGTTCCCCTTCCCATTCCCGGTAAAAGGCATCCCAATCCCTAGGCATGTTTCCGGAAGGCCAGGAGGCTTCCCCCCAGGAGGATGAGGAGGGTTACGCCCCAGAAGGCGGGCTTGGGCAGGTGCCAGGCCAGTTCGGGGTGGTGTGAGAGCTCGGCCAGGGTGGCGCTTCCCTCCAGGAGGAGCTTGACCCCCGCCCAGCCCACCAGGGCGTAGGCCACCTTTTCCAGGCTAGGGTACCGCTCCATCACCGCCACCACGTAGCTGGCGGCCAGGCGGATGAAGAGGATACCCAGGGCCACGCCTAAAAAGACCAAGGCCAGGTCCTGGGAAAAAGCCACCACCGCCAGGATGGAGTCCACGGCAAAGGCCAGGTCCACCAGGTTGATGAGGAGCACCACCCGCCAGAACTCCCGGGCGGTGACCGCGGGAAGCCGCTGGGCCTCCGGGTGGTTGCGGAAATGCTGCAGCATGAGGAAGAGGAGGTAAAGCCCTCCCAAAACCTGGACCCACCATAGCCGGATCACGTACACGGCGAAGAGGAGGGCTAGGCCCCGCAGGAGGTAAGCCCCCAGGACCCCGTAGAACAGGGCCTTGCGGCGGAGGTGGGCTGGTAGGGGTTTGACCATCACCGCCAGCACCAAGGCATTATCTCCGGAGAGGAGGGCCTCGAGGACCGCCACGGAAAGGAGCACCAGGGGCGCTTCCCCGCTCATGCCTCCCCCAAAAGGTACCTGAGCCCTGGGGCCAGGCCTTGTTTCCACGTGACCCAGTTGTGTCCCGAGGCCCTTTCCCGGTAGGCATGGGGAACCTTGCGGTCGGCGAGGAGGGCGGCAAAGCGGCGGGCTGGAGCCAACAGCCATTCCAAAAGACCCACCTCCAGGTAGATGCGGGGTAGGACCTGGGCCTTGGCGTACTGCTCTAAAAGCCACTCCGGGTCCCGATAGGCGTCGGTGCCACCTGGGTGGGCTTTCAGCGCTGGGGAGAGGGCCAGGACCTTGGGGAAGCGATCCGGGTGGCGCCAGGCCTGCCACAAGGAGAAAAGCCCCCCCAAGGAGGCCCCCACCAGGACCAGATCCCCTAAGGGGCCATAGAATCCCTCCACCTCGGCCAGCACTCGGTGCAACTCCTCCTCGTAGCGTTCCGAAAAGCGGTACTCCTGGTTCCGGTCTATGGGTTCCACGAAGACCAGGCGGACCGGGGGGATTTCGCCTGCCTCCTCTAAGGCTCGGGCCACCTTGTGCAGGCCTGCGGTGCGGTAGAAGGCCACCCCATCCTGGGCCACCAGGGTGGCCTTGGGGCTTGCCCCGGTTTCGGCCACATAGTAGCGCCTCTCCCCCAGGCGGTGCCGGGCCACCTTGGGCTCCTCCCTTGGCTCGGGCGGGGCCTCAAAACGATGGCCGGGAAGCCTGACAGCCCGGGGGTAGGTCCACCAGGGGTTGTCGGCCCGCTCGGGGTTATCGGGGTCGGGGAAGGGATGTCCCCTGGCGTCCAAAAAGGCATACTCCACGTAGGCTCCTTCCGGGAACTCCAGGGTGACGGGGCCTGAAAGGGGAAGGGGGTTTTTCTCCCAGTCGGTGAAATCCCCGATTAAGGCCTGGGCCCCAGGAGGGGGTAGGAAGGTGACGGTGCGCCGAGAGACCTGTACCACGGGTCCACTCTACCCGGAGGGCTTCGCCCGTTCAAAGCTTGTCCAGGTCGGGGTAGAGGAGGAGAAGCTCCTCTTCCGTGAGGGCCTCCCCCTCCTTTTCCGGGGTCCAGGAGAGGTAGGCGGCCATGAGGGTGTAGGGGCTGGAGCCTGCCAGGTCCATAAGGGCCTCCCGTGCCCGGGACCGGGTCAAGGGGGACCGGGGAGGAAGAAGCCGGTGGTCGGCCAAAAGGAGGCTTACCGCCAGGTAGCGTCCCCCGGGTTCCACCTGGGCCTGGTATCCCCCTGCCACCTGCTTTTTCCCCTCAAAGTGGCGGAAGGTTTCCTGGTACTTGCTTCGCTCCTCCAGCATCCAGGCGTCAAACCGGGCCAAGGCCTCCTCCTCGGAACCCGCGGCCACCTGGTAATCGCCAAAGCGCCAGGCGGCCTCCTCCCGGAGGAGTAAAAGCGCCGCCTCGTCCACCAGGTCCGCCAGGCCCTTGGCGGAGGTGGTGTCCGCTTCCTCGGCCAAGCGCCTTAGGGCCCTTTGCACCTGGGGACGGGCCAGGAGGGCCAGGCGTAACCTGGCCACGCTGGCGGTGGGGCCTTCCCCCGCCCGGCGGAGGCCCCGCACCATGTAGGCGGTCATCAGGATCAAGCCAAAAAATACCAGCACCGGCACCAGGCCTAGGCTTGCGCCTCCACCCCCGGGGTAGACCACGATGGGGCCGGGATAGGTGGGGTAGGATGGGGCCGGCATGGGGAAGACGGGGGCGGGGCCAGGGCTCATGGGGGGTGGGCTTGGGCTGTAGGGGCGCCCGCCCACCCCACCCCCGCTTTTCTGGGCAAGGGCCATGGCCAGTCCCAGAAGAAGGACCCAGAGGAAGCGGCGCATGGCTTTAAGCTTACGCCAGGAACGGGGGCCTGGTGCTAAACGCCATAATGCAGTAAACTTGACATAGGTAGGCTTAGGATATGGACGAGATCAAGGAAAGGAGGGAAACCATGCTGCCAGAAACCCTGCCCGTTTGCCCGGTGAGGGGCTCGGTCATCTACCCCACCATGGTGATGCCCATAGACGCTGGCCGGCCCATCTCCATCCGGGCCATTGACGAGGCCTTGGCCCGGGAACGGGTGCTGCTCATCGTGAGCCAGAAGGACAAGGAGGTGGAAACCCCTAAGCCTTCGGACCTCTACGAGGTGGGGACCGCCTGCAACATCCTCAAGATGCGCAAGAACCCGGATGGCTCGGTCCAGGTGTTGGTCCAGGCCTTCGCCCGGGTGCGGGTGAAGGAGTGGCTGGACCTGGGGGACCACCTCGAGGCCAAGGGGGAGGTGCTCTCCGACGAGCCCGGAGAGGCCACCTTGGTCAAGGCCCTGGTGCGGGAGGTGAAGGATAGGTTCCAGGCCCTTCTCAAGGAGGGCAAGTACCTGGCCCCCGAGGTGGCGCAGTTCATCTTGAACCTGGAAGACCCCAGCCAGCTGGCGGACTACGTCGCCTTCCACATGGACTTCCGCCTGGAGGACAAGCAGCGAGTCTTGGAAATCCCCAGTGTGGCGGAGCGGTTCAAAAGGGTGTTGGTCCTCCTGGAGGCGGAGCTGGAGCTCATAGAAACCCAAAGGCGCATCCAGCAACAGGTCAAGGAGGAGATTGACCGCAACCAAAGGGAGTACTTCCTCCGGGAGCAGATGAAGGCCATCCAGCGGGAGCTCCATGGGGAGGAAGGCGCCGAGGAGGTGGAGGAGTTCCGCAAGAAGGTGGAGGAGCTGGACCTGCCCCCCGTGGTGCGGCAGGAGGTGGAGCGTGAGCTCAACCGCTTCGCCCGCATGCACCCCGATTCCGCTGAGGCCAGCGTCATCCGCACCTATCTGGACTGGATCGTCAACCTTCCCTGGAACGTGCGCACCGAGGACAACCTGGACCTGAACCGGGCCAAGGAGATCCTGGAAAGGGACCACTACGGCCTGGAGAAGGTGAAGGACCGGGTGTTGGAGTACCTGGCGGTGCGGAAGCTAAAAGCCGAGCGGGCCAAGCGGGGGGAGATCCCAGCGGACGAGGTGAACAAGGGGCCCATCCTCCTCTTCGTGGGGCCTCCCGGGGTGGGGAAGACCTCCATCGCCAAGAGCATCGCCGAGGCCCTGGGCCGCAAGTACGTGCGCATCTCCTTGGGGGGTGTCCGGGATGAATCCGACATCCGCGGGCACCGGCGCACCTACATCGGGGCCATGCCCGGCCGCATCATCCAGGGCCTGCGCCAGGCGGGCACCAAGAACCCCGTCTTCCTCCTGGACGAGGTGGACAAGCTGGGGATCTCCTACCAGGGCGACCCGGCGGCGGCCCTCCTCGAGGTCCTGGACCCCGCTCAGAACAAGGAGTTCGTGGACCACTACCTGGGGGTGCCCTTTGACCTTTCCGAGGTGATGTTCATCTGCACCGCCAACTTCCCCCAGAACATCCCGGCCCCCCTTTGGGACCGGATGGAGGCCATAGAGTTCACCAGCTACATTGAGCAGGAGAAGCTGGAGATCGCCAAGCGCTACCTCCTACCCCGGCAGATGCGGGAGACCGGCCTCCTCGAGGGCCAAGTGGTGATCACGGAGGCGGCCCTTATGCGCCTCATCACCCACTACACCCGCGAGGCCGGGGTGCGCCAGCTGGAACGGGAGATCGGCTCCTTGTTGCGCAAGGCGGCGCGGCAGATTCTGGAAGAGGGCAAGAAACGGGTACGCATCACGGAAAGGGACTTGGAAAGGTACCTAGGCCCTCCCCGCTTCCTCCCGGAAACCGAGGCCCGCGAGCCCCAGGTGGGGGTGGCCACGGGCATGTACTACACCCCCGTGGGCGGGGACATCATGTTCGTGGAGGTCTCGGTAATGCCCGGTAAGGGCAACCTGATCCTCACCGGGCAGCTGGGGGATGTGATGAAGGAATCCGCCCGGGCAGCGCTTTCCTACGCTAAGCGCAACGCCGAGCGCTTCGGCATCCCCTTGAAGCGTTTTGAGGAGTCGGACATCCACATCCATGTGCCGGCGGGGGCCATTCCCAAGGAAGGTCCTTCCGCCGGGGTGGCCATCGTGAGCGCCTTGGTCAGCGCCCTCACGGAGGTGCCCGTCCGCCACGACATCGCCATGACCGGGGAGATCACCTTGACGGGCCGGGTTCTGCCCATCGGTGGGGTTAAGGAGAAGGTGCTGGGGGCCAGGCGGGCGGGGATCCGGGAGGTGATCCTTCCCAAGCAAAACGAAGCCGATCTCAGCGACATCCCCAAGCCCCTGCGCCAGAACATGACCTTCCACTTCGTGGAGCACCTGGACCAGGTCCTGGACCTGGCCCTGGTGGGGGGGCTTAAGGCCCTGGAGGAACGGGCCCGGCAGACCAAGGCCAAGGGGGCAAGGGGGCGGGCCAGGAAGGAAGTGGTGGCCCATGCCTAGGGGGCGGCCCCGGTGACGGGAACCCCGTTTTCTCCCCGCCGTGGGACCTTCCCCGGCGGGGTTTAGGTTTCCCATCCGTAAGGGGAGGCCCCCAGGGCCTCCTGGTACACCTCCAGGTAGGCCCGGGTGATCCTTTCGGGGTGGAAATGGGCCATGGCGTATTCCCGGGCTAACTGGCGCATCCTGGGGAGTTTGGGATGGGCGAGGAGGTCCAGCACCGCCTGGGCGAAGCCTTCCAGGTCCCCCAACTCCACCAGGCGCCCCACCTCGGGGCGAACCAGTTCCGGAACGCCGCCCACCGCGGTGGCCACCACGGGCACCCCGCTGGCCAGGGCCTCGAGGGCCGCCTGCCCGAAGGATTCCTCCTCTGAGGCCAGGAGAAATAGATCGGCGGCTCCCAGAATCTCCTCGGGGTGGGGTGTGGGGGGATGGAAGGTAACCCAGCGCTCCACCCCCAGCTCCTCGGCCACCCGCTTGGCCTCCCCCTCCTCCGGGCCCTTGCCCAGAAGGAGAAGCCTGGCCTTTACCCTTCTCCGCACCTTGGCGAAGGCCCTGACGATGTCCGGCACCCTCTTGATGGGACGGAAGTTGGAGGCGTGCACCAAAAGCCACTCCCCCTCTTCCGTGTAGAGCTTCTTACGCTCCGGCCTGGGGTAGAAGCGCTCTGGGTCCACCGCGTTGTGGATCACCACGGGGCTAACCCCAAAGGCCTTCTCTGCCTCCTGGGCCAAGGCCCGGCTGACCGCGGTGGTGGCCTTGGCCCTTTGCAGGGCCTTCCGGGTGGGCCCGTGGAAGGCGGGGTCCATCCCCAAAACCGATACGTCCGTGCCATGGAGGGTGTGCACCAGGGGCAGTTCCTCCCCAAGGGCCAGGTAGGCGGCGGCGGCGTGGGGGATGGCGTAGTGGGTGTGGACCAGGTCCAGCTGCAGGCGTTTGGCTTCCCGCTCCAGCACCCCAGCCAGGGAAAGGGTGTACAGGGGGCCGGGGAAGACGGGGTAAAAGGGGAGGTCCACGGGGATGTAGACCACAGGGCTGTCCTTGGGGAGGCGGAAGGGCCTTTCCGTGGCGAAAAGATAGACCCGGTGGCCCATCTGGGCCAGGCGGTGGGCCAGCTCCGTGGCCACGATGCCGCTACCCCCGAGGCCAGGGTAGGCCACCAGGCCGAGCCTCAGCTCCCGCACGCCCAAACCCGCAAGAAGGGAGAGGGCTGAACCCATCCCCCCGGACCCTTGCCCATGGGAGAGGCTCCTTCAGGGTGTTCCCCGGTGGGTCGCAAGCCGAAGGTCATGCCCCCAGTTTAGCGTAAGGCCAGGGAGGCCCTAGGGCCGCCAGCCCGAGGGGGTTGCGGGATAGGGGGGATGGGCTCCCCGGGGGACCTCGAGGCGGAAAAGCCGGGAGAGAAGCACCACGCCCCCCTTGGTTCGGGCCTGGGTAAGGGCCAGGTCCAGAAGCTGGGAAAGCTCCAAGAGGAACCGGTCTTGCCGCTCCTTGGGCACAGGGAGGGCCCCAAAGGTGAAGCAGGCGGGGTTGACCGCCGGGCAGTGGGGCTCCACCCTTAGTCTTCCCCCCAAAAAGTAAACCCGCCAGGCCCCTAGGTCCACCCGGTACCCGGCCCGCAGGTGGTCCCGGTACTGTTCGGAGAGTCTCCGCCAAAGTTCCTGGGCTTCCTTACCCGTTGGGCTTAGGGTGTAGCGCCACTCCCGGGCCCCTGCCTGGGAGAGGGTTTGGCTTTGGGTAAGCCGCCAGTCCTCCGCAAAGGCCCCAGGGAGGGTCAGGAGGGCCACGATGGGCAGCCAGTAGGGTGTGCGCATGCCCATGCCTTTACGCTGCCATGAGGAGGGCATAAAGCGGGTGATGGATTGCCCCACAAGAGAAGGCGTGCCCTTTCAAAGGCCTCGGAGGATCTCCTCTCCCTCCTCCATGTAGGTGTCCCAAGGAATCAACACGTAGCCCCGGCCGGAATGGGCAGGATAGTAGGGCAGGTCAAGGCGTAGGGGCGTGCGCACCTGTTTCAGCTCCTGCACCAAGGCGGGAGGGGGTTTGGGGTAAAGCTGGGGACGGAGCCTTTCCAGGAGAAGGCTCAGGCGGAAAACCCAGAGGGTTTTCCCAGGCCTCTGCCGGTGAGGAGGGGTTCCCGGGTCTTTGGGTGGCCTCATGGCTCAGTTCCTTTGTACCTTTTTGTTCAAGAAGTCCAGGAGGAGGTACTTGCCGATGTTGCCGGGGTGGGTGAGGTAGGCCTTGCCCCGGGTAATCTGGGAGAGCTTCTTCACGAAGGCCAGAAGCTCGGGTTCCCGGGCCAGCATGAAGGTGTGGATGGGAATCCCCTCCTTCCGGGCCAGGGTGGCCTCTTTGAGGGTTTCCGCCAGGATCAAGGGGTCCAGGCCCCAGGCGTTTTTGTAGACCTCCCCGCTGGGCAGGGTAATGGCCGAGGGCTTGCCGTCGGTGATGAGGATCATCTGCCGCATCTCCCCGCCCATCTTCTTAAGGAGGGTCCGGGCCAGCTCCAGCCCGGCCTTGGTGTTGGTGTGGTAAGGCCCCACCTGGGCCAGGGGTAAGCGGGAAAGGGGGATTTCCTCGGCGGTGTCGTGGAAGAGGACGAAGCGCACCCGGTCCCCGGGGAACTGGGTGCGGATCAGATGGGCCAGGGCCAGGGCCACCTTTTTGGCGGGGGTGAAGCGGTCCTCCCCGTAGAGGATCATGGAGTGGGAACAGTCTAGGAGGACCACGGTGCTCATGCTGGCGGTGTACTCCGCCAAATCTATGACCAGATCCTCTGGGGAAAGCGCCGCCAGGCCCTTGGCTATGGCCCTCTTAAGGGTTTCGGGTACGTTGAGCTCCAAGGGGTCCCCCCACTCAAAGCCCTTGGTTTCCCCCGTCTTCTCCACTCCCGGGGCGTGGTGGGGGGTGGGGTGGAGGCCCGGGGCGTTGCGGCCTAAAGCCCCCAGGAGTTCCCGGAGGCTCTTGAGGCCCAGGAAGTCGGAAGCCTTCTCCGTGAGCTCAAAGCGGGCTTCTCCCGCCTCTCCCGTGTACCCACCTTGGGCGGGGTGTGTAGGGTCCTCTCCAGGTAGGCGGATGTACCCGGCCTCCCGTAGCCTTTCCAGCATGCGGGTGAGGGCCTGGTGGAGCCGGGTGTCCTCCTTGCGCTCGGCGAAGCGGGCTTCCCGAAGCCAGTCCTCCGGCACCAGCTCGTTTTTGAGGAGGGCCTGGAGGAGGGCGTCGTAGAGGTCCTCGAGGGTGGGCCGGCGTTCAGGGTCCGGGTCGTAGCGCTGGAAGGGGTCGGAAAACCCCGAGTCCAGAAGGAAATCCTCGAGGAGGCTCAGGATCTCCTCGGGGGAGAGGTCTTCCAGGCCTCCCTCGTAGCGGCTATAGCGGATGGCCCTCATCCGTCATCCTCCCAAGAACCTGGCCCATGAGCCGGGCATAGCCGCCAAGCCTAGTGAAGATGGCCTGTGCCAAGGCCTCATTGTACGTGTGAACCGTTAGGTTGCGGTCGTCGGCCATGCTTAGGGCCAAGCGGGCCTCTTCTTCCTCCATTAGGCCCACCTCATGGGCTAGCCGGAACGCCCGTTTGGGGCTTGGGGCCTCCAACCCCTCCCTCTCCTTCAGAAAGGCCTGGATAGCTTTCCAGAAGGCCTCAAAGGTATACTCAAAGCGCTGGATGGCGGCATCCCGCTCCAGCGGGCCTGGTGCTTCTCGGTAGGCCAGCTCCTCCAAGGTCTCAAGAGCCCTCTTGGCCACCGCTAGGCGTTCTAAAACTCGGCCCATACGATCCCTTCCCTTAGAACCCTTTCGCGGAAGACGGGGTCTACTTCCCCCAGGTCCACCAGGTCCACCCGTCTAAGCACCGGGGCTTCCTCCAAGGCCTCCCTTAGGAGGGGGAGGAGCTCCCCGAGGGGCAGGGGACCCAAGAGGGCTAGGTCCAGGTCCGAACCGCGCTGGGCGTCTCCCCGGGCGTGGGAGCCATAGAGGATCAGCTTCACCCCTTTGCCCTGAAGGTAGGGGGCTAGCGTCTTCAGCACGGCTTCCTTGTCCCGCTCCAGGCTAGTTGCCATAACCCCTCGCCCTTTCCGCGGCCTGGTAGCTGGTCTCGCCCCGCGCCAGCTTTCTCCTGCCCACCAGGCCTTCCAGGATGAACTCCCCCGCGGAAAGGAGCACCTCCGCCTCCTGGCTTTCCGCCAGGACCTGGGCCGCCTCCAGGAGGCCTGGCACCTCTTCCATAGCCCTTAGGGCTTCCTCCAGGTTTCCCTCCGGAAGGGTGAGGAGGTTCCCCTCCTCAAAGTAGGCCACGATGGCCTCGGTCTTAAGGCGGTAGCGGGGGAGGACCAGGCCAAAGGCCCTTTGCACCAGGTCCCGGGCCACCTTTTCCGCTCCCTGAAGCTCCCCCTCGTACTCCAGCTCTAGCTTCCCGGTGATGGCGGGAAGCCCGGCGTAGAGGTCCAGGGGTCGGGCCACGGGCCTTGTGCCCTGGAGGAGGGCCCGCCTTTCCGCGCTGGCCGCCACCACCTCCAAAAGGCTGATGGCCAGGCGCTGGGAAACCCCGGCGGTCTGGTCCACCCGGCGGTCCTCCCGGGCGGCGAAGGCCACGGCCTCCACGGAAAGGCGGATCCACTCGGGGAGCACCACCTCCTCCGGTACGAAGGCCTCCTGGGCACTTATCTTTAGGCCCTCCTCGAGGGTCCTCGGGTAGTGGGTGCGGATCTCGCTGCCAATCCGGTCCTTTAGGGGCGTGACGATCCGCCCCCGGGCGGTGTAGTCCTGGGGGTTGGCGGTGAAGACCAGCCAGACGTCCAGGGGCAGGCGGATGGGGTAGCCCCGGATCTGCACATCCCCCTCTTCCAGGATGTTGAAGAGGGCCACCTGTACCTTGGGGGCCAGATCCGCCAGCTCGTTCACGGCGAAGATGCCCCGGTTCGCCCGGGGCAGGAGGCCAAAGTGGATGCTCTCCAGGTCGGCTAGGCCCGTACCCCTTCGCGCTGCCTTGATGGGGTCCATGTCCCCGAGCAGGTCCGCCACGGTGGTGTCAGGGGTGGCCAGCTTTTCCACATAGCGCTCCTCCCGGGGGATCCAGACGATGGGGGCCTCATCCCCCGCCTCCTCCAAGAGCCTTTTCCCTTCGGGGGAGATGGGCCTTAAGGGGTTGTCCCTGAGCTCGGTGGCCAGGGCGGGGATCTCCTCGTCCAGAAGGTTCACCAAGGAACGCAGGATACGGCTTTTCGCCTGGCCCCGGGTGCCCAGGAGGATGAAGTTTTGCTTGGCCAAGATGGCCTGCACCAGGGCGGGAATCACGGTGTCCTCGTACCCGTGGATGCCGGGGAAAAGGGGCTCGCCTTTCTGCAGCTTTCCCCGGAGGTTTTCCCGGGCCTCCTCTTTCACCGTGCGCACTAGCTTCGCCAAAGGGTAGGTGCGGCGGAGTTCGCCGAGGGTCTTGGCCTTCACGCTTTCAGTTTAGGGCCAGGGGGAGGGAAGGGTTTGTGGCGGAGGGCGGCAAGGGATTACCGTGAGGGGGTGAACCGGGCAAGGGACTGGGTGGAGCAGGCCAGGTACCATCTGCGCCATGCCCAGCAGGCTGCCGAAGCGGCGCCCTAGGGACTTCACCTGGACTGGGCCAGGTTTAGAAGCTGGGCTTCCCCCTTAGTAATCCTTCCCTAACGGCCTTCTCATGGCCACGCGGTAGGGTGCCCCTTGTGGAGATCCACGGCACCACCATTCTGGCCGTGCGCAAGGACGGGGTTACCGCCTTGGCGGGGGATGGCCAGGTTACCTTCGGCCAGACCGTGCTCAAACGGGGAGCGGTGAAGGTGCGGCGCCTGGAGGTGGGGGAAGGCATCCTGGTGGGCTTTGCCGGGGGGGTGGCCGATGCCCTAAGCCTCCTGGAGCGCTTTGAGGAAAAGCTTAAGGAGGCCAAGGGCAACCTGCTAAAGGGGGCGGTGGAGACCGCAAAGCTTTGGCGCACCGATCGGGTTTTGCGCCACCTGCAGGCCATGATCATCGCCGCCGACCGGGAGTCCATGGTGCTCCTTTCCGGAAGTGGGGAGGTGATCACCCCGGAGGAGCCCCTTTTGGCGGTGGGTTCTGGGGGCCCCTATGCCCTAGCCGCCGCCAAGGCCCTCTACCGCCACTCGGGGCTTTCCGCCCGGGAGATCGCCGCGGAGGCCCTGAGGATTGCCGCGGAGGTGGATCTTTACACCTCGGGCCAGGTGACGGTGTTAACCTTGGGGGAGGCATGAACCTGACGCCTGCAGAGATTGTCCGCGAGCTTTCCAAACACATCGTGGGCCAGGAGGCGGCCAAGCGAGCGGTGGCCGTGGCCCTAAGGAACCGCTACCGCCGGAAGAAACTCCCTCCAGAGGTGGCCCGGGAGGTGACCCCCAAGAACATCCTCATGATTGGGCCTACGGGGGTGGGCAAAACGGAGATCGCCCGGCGCCTGGCCCGCCTGGCGGGGGCCCCTTTCGTGAAGGTGGAGGCCACCAAGTTCACCGAGGTGGGGTATGTGGGTCGGGATGTGGACGCCATTGTGCGGGACCTGGCGGAGGCCAGCTACGGGCTGGTCCTCGAGGAGATGAAGAAAAAGGTGGAGGAAAAGGCCCTGGCCTTCGCCGAGGAGGAGCTCGCCACCCTACTTCGCGCCTCCCTTGCCGAGGTGCGCTCGGGCCGGCTGGATAGCCTCTCCGTGGAGGTGCAGGTGGAGGAGGAGATGGGCCTGCCCTTCATGGGGGTTTTGGGTGGGGAGGGTTTTGGGGGCATGGGGGAGATGCTGAAAGGCCTTCTCCCTAAGCGCCCGGTGCGCAAGCGCATGACGGTGAAGGAGGCCCGGGAGGTCCTCAAGAACCAGCACGCCGAACGCCTCATTGACAAAGAGGAACTCAAGGAGGAGGCCAGGAGGCGGGCCCAGGAGGACGGCATCGTCTTCATTGACGAGATAGACAAGGTGGCCCGTCGGGAAGGGACGGTGGGGCCGGATGTGTCCGGGGAGGGCGTGCAGCGGGACCTTTTGCCCATCGTGGAGGGTACGGTGGTCTCCACCCGCATCGGGCCGGTGTCCACAGAGCACGTGCTCTTCATCGCCGCGGGGGCGTTTCATGTGGCCAAGCCCTCGGACCTAATCCCCGAGCTTCAGGGCCGCTTCCCCATCCGGGTGGAGCTTTCCCCCTTGGGCCCCGAGGAGTTCTACCGGATCCTAAAGGAGCCGGAGAACTCCCTGATCCGCCAGTACACGGAGCTTTTAAGGGCGGACGGTACGGAACTCCACTTCCACGAGGAGGCCCTAAGGGCCATTGCCGAAGCGGCCTACCGGGCCAATCAGGAGCTGGAGGACATCGGGGCCAGGAGGCTGGCCACCGTCTTGGAGCGGGTGTTGGAGGAGGTAAGCTTCCAGACGGACCTGGGCCGGGTGGAGATCACCCGGGCCTATGTGGAGCAGAGGCTGGAGGCGGTCTTCGCCTCGCCGGACCTGACGCGGTACGTGCTATAGGAGGGAAGGATGCGCTGGTTTCTTTTGGCCTTAAGTTTGTTGGCGGTACCCAGCCTGGCCCAGACCCCACCCCCGGCGGCCAACCAGGTGGAGAAGCAGGATGCCTTCCGCCTCGGGGTGCAGCTGTACGCCCTGGGTCGGTATGAGGCCGCCTTAGAGCTCTTTGAGCGTGCCTTAAAGGAAAGACCCCAGGACCCGGATGTGGTCTACTGGCTGGCCCGGGCCCAACTGAAGGTGGGGCTCCTTAACCCCGCTTTGGAGAACGCCAAGGGCCTGGTGGCCCGGAATCCCCGGTACATTGGGGGGTACATGGTGCTTTCCGAGGCCTACGTGGCCCTCTATCGGGCTTCGGAGGACCGGGAAAAGGGAAAGGCTTATCTGGAACAGGCCCTTAGCGTGCTTCGCGATGCCGAACGGGTGAACCCCCGCTACGCCCCCCTCTTTGCCCAGCGGGGCTTGGTCTACGCCTTCTTGGGCCAGGCGGACAAGGCGGAGGAGGCCTTTAAGAAGGCCCTCAGCTTGCAGGATTCGCCGGAGGTGAGGGCGGCTTTGGCCGAGCTCTATCTGGCGGCGGGCCGCTTGGACGAGGCCCTGGACCAGTACGCCAAGGCGGTGGGGCTTGCCCCCAAGGAAGGGGGTCTGCGGGTGCGGTATGCCTCGGCTCTCTTGTTGAAGGGCCGGGCGGAGGAGGCGGCCAAGGTCTTGGAGGAGGGGCACCGGCTCAAGCCCCTGGATGCGGAGGGCTGGTACACCCTGGGCCAGGCCTACTTCGTCCTAGGGCGCTATAAGGAGGCTGGGGTGGCCTTGGAAAATGCGGTGGCCCTGGCCCCCTTGCGCTTCCCGGTGGCCTACTACTACCTGGGCCAAGTCTACCTGGCCTTGGGGGATGCCCAGAAGGCCAAAAGCCGTCTCACGGTGGCGGTCCGCCTGGAGCC
>NZ_CALLUR010000179.1:0-13669 GCF_938010445.1 uncultured Thermus sp. | reverse complement strand
GCCCCCAGGGACAAGACCCCCGAGGCCACCCGGGAGCTCCTGGACAAGGAGGTGCCGGGCCTTGCCGAGCTCATGCGCCTTAAGGGCCTGGCGAAAACCCCCATGGCCGCCCTCTCCCGGGGCCTTGCGGGGGTAAGGGGGAAAAGCCTCATCCTGAACCTGCCGGGAAGCCCCAAGGGGGCCCGGGAATCCCTGGAGGCGGTGCTTCCCGTCCTGCCCCACGCCTTAAGCCTCATCACCGGCAAGGCCTGGCGGGAGGGGCACCATGAGTAGGGTCCCCGAGGCCTCGGTCTTCCTGGTGGTGGACGAGGCCAAGAGGAAGGCCCGGGAGAAGGGCCTAAGGCTTATAGACCTCTCCATCGGCTCCAGCGACCTCCCGCCCCCCCTCGAGCCCCTTCAGGCCCTAAGGGAAGCCCTTTCCGACCCCAGCACTTACGGCTACTGCCTGAAAAGTTGCACCCTTCCCTTTTTGCAGGAGGCCACCCGCTGGTACCAGGACCGCTACGGGGTACGCCTGGACCCCGGCCGGGAAGCCCTGGCCTTGATCGGAAGCCAGGAGGGCCTGGCCCATCTCCTTCTGGCCCTCACTGAACCCCAAGACCTCCTCCTCCTTCCCGAGGTGGCCTACCCCAGCTACTTCGGCGCCGCCCAGGTGGCCTCCTTGAGGACCTTCCTCATCCCCTTGCGGGAGGACGGCCTGGCGGATCTCTCCCGGGTGCCGGAAGAGGTCTGGAAGGAGGCCAAGGTCCTTCTCCTCAACTACCCCAACAACCCCACGGGAGCCTTGGCGGACTGGGGTTACTTTGAGGAGGCCTTGGCCTTGGCGGAAAAACATCGCCTCTGGCTGGTCCACGACAACCCCTATGTGGACCAGGTGTACGAGGGCCAGGCCCCCTCCCCCTTGGCCCTTCCCGGGGGCCGGGAGCGGGTGGTGGAGCTCTTTAGCCTCTCCAAAAGCTACCACCTGGCGGGCTTCCGCCTGGGCTTCGCCCTGGGGAGCGAGGAGGCCATCGCCCGGCTGGAAAGGGTCAAGGGGGTCGTAGACTTCAACCAGTATGCCGGCATCCTGCGCATGGGGATCGCCGCCCTCAAGACCCCCAGGGAGGTGACCCAGGGCTTCGCCCAGGTGTATCGGCAAAGGGCCTTAACCATGGCGGAAGCCCTGAAGGGAGCCTTGGACCTCCTCCCCCCCAAGGCCACCATGTACCTTTGGGGGAAGCTTCCCCCAGGCGTGGACGACCTGGAGTTCGCCCTAAGCCTGGTGGAGCGGGGCGTAGCCGTGGCCCCGGGGAGGGGGTTCGGCCCCGGCGGGAAAGGGCACGTGCGCCTGGCCCTGGTGCAGCCCGTGGAGAGGCTTCTGGAAGCCGCCCGCATCCTAAAAGAAGCCTTGGATTGAGCCTTCTCCCTGCCCGCCAACCAAGCCGCCGCCTCCGCCGGGGCGCCCAGGACGGGGCCGCCCTACTGCCACCTTTCCTCCGGGGGAAGCCCCAAAAGGGCCCGCTTCACCTCCCCCACCAGGTACAGGCTTCCCGCCACCACCACCCGGTCCTCCAGATCAAAGGCCTTCTCCAGGGCCTTTAGGGGTTCTTCCTCCACCAGGGCCCCGGGGAAAAGGGGGAGAAGGGCCTTGGGGTCTTGGCTCCTAGGGGAAGCGTAGCGGGTGAGGACCACCGGCCCCAATCCCCCAAGGGCCTCGGCCATGGCCCGGTGGTCCTTCTCCCGGCTGAAGCCCAGGACGAAGGCGGCGGGCAGAAGCCTGTGAAAGCGAAGGGCTTCCCGCAAGGCCCAAGCCCCTTCCGGGTTGTGGGCCCCGTCCAGAAGAAGCTCTTTGCCCTTAGGCCAAGGAAGCCGCTCTAGCCTTCCCGGGTTTTCCACCCGGGAAAGGCCCCTCTCCACCGCCTCCCACCCCGCTCCCAAAAGCCTCCCCGCCACCGCCGCCAGGGCCAGGTTTTCCGCCTGGTGCGGGCCAAGAAGCCGTGTGCGGAAGGTTCTCTCCTCCCCCTTAAGCCCCAGGCGGAAGGCCAGGCCCTCCCCCAGGGCCTGCACCCCGGAAAGGGAAAAGGCCTCGCCCAGGATCCAAAGGGGGGTACCCAGGGCCCGGGCCCTCTCCCGAAGCTCCTGAAGCCCCTCCCCCCTGGCGGCGGTGAGGGCCGGCACCCCTTTCCGGAAAATCCCCGCCTTCTCCCGGGCCACGTCCCTCAGGGTGGGGCCCAAAACCTCCAGGTGGTCGGAGCCCACGTTGGTCACCACGCAAAGATGGGGCTCGGTGGCGTTGGTGGCATCAAGGCGTCCTCCCAGGCCCACCTCCAGCACGGCGAACTCCACCCCCTCCAGGGCAAAGTGCATAAGGGCAAGGGCCGTGGCCACCTCAAAGAAGCTGGCCTCCAAAGCCTCCGCGTGGGGACGGACCTCTTCCAAAAGGGCCAACAGCCTCGCCTCCGAAAGAAGCTGGCCCTGGACGGCCACGCGCTCCCGGAAGTCCACCAGGTGGGGGCTGGTGTAAAGCCCTACCCTTAAACCCGTTTCCTCCAGGATCGCCGCCAGGGCCCGGGCGGTGGTGCCCTTGCCGTTGGTTCCCCCGATGAGGGCCACGGGGTAGGCCTCCTGGGGGTGGCCCAGGCGGGCCAGGAGGGCTCGGATACGCTCCAAGCCAGGCTTCACCTGGCCCTGCCGGGCGTAAAGCCAGGCCAAGGGACCCATCTATCCTTTAAGGGCCGCCTTGCAGGCGGGGCAAAGGCCCCTATAGGTCACCTCCACCCCCCTTACCTCCAACTGGGGATAGGCCTCCTGGGCGGGGGCGAGAAGGTCGGGAAGGGGCACCTCCAGGTCCACGATCTCCCCACACCTCTCGCAGACCAGGTGCAGGTGGGGGTGCAGGTTGGCGTCGTAGCGGGTGGCCTCCCCGGCCTTGGTGATGGGGATAAGGTAGCCCTCCTCCACCAGGGCCTCGAGGGTGCGGTAGATGGTCCCCAGGCTCACCTTGGGCACCACCTTGCGCACCTCCTGGTAGATCCAGGCGGCATCGGGGTGGTTGTGGGCCTTCCTCACCACCTCCAAGACAGCCTTGCGTTGGCGGGTCAAGCGCTTAAGCGCCATCTACCCCACTATACCCCAGGCCAGGGGGAAACTCCAGCAATCCTATCGGGTTTGGGCCAAAATCTCCCGCCCGCCCTGCTCCAGCACGTCCTGGGCCAGCTCCAGGCCCAGCTCCTCGGCCTCGGAAGCGTCGCCTTCAATCTCCGCCCGGATAAAGCTCTTGCCGTCGGGGGTGAGGACCATCCCCTCCAGAAGGAGGGTGCCGTCCTCCGCCACCTGGGCCAGGGCCCCCACCGGGGCCAGGCACCCGGCCCCCAGGCCCTTCAAAAAGGCCCTCTCCGCCCGTACCCGGTCGTGGGAGGGGTGGTGGTGGAGGGCATAGCAAAGCTCCTCCGCCAGGTCGTCCCCCACCCGCACCTCCAGGGCCAAGGCCCCTTGGCCAGGGGCGGGAAGCATCACCTCGGGCTCCAGGAACTGGTCAATGCGGTTGCGCAAGTCCAACCGGATGAGCCCCGCCGCCGCCAGGATGATCCCGTCGTACTCCCCATTGCCCAAGGCGGCCAGGCGGGTGTCCACATTGCCCCTGAGGTCCTTCACCACCAGGTCCGGCCGGTGGGCCAAAAGCTGGGCCTTGCGCCTTACGGAGCTGGTGCCCACCACGGCGCCTTGGGGGAGGTCCTCGAGGCGCTTATACACCTTGCCCAAAAAGGCATCCCGGGGGTCCTGCCGGCGGGGTATGGCCGCGATCTTAAGCCCCGGGGGTTCCTCCGTGGGGAGGTCCTTCAGGGAGTGCACGGCGATGTCAATCTCCCGGGAAAGGAGGGCCTCCTGCAACTCCTTGACAAAGATGGCCTGCTCCAGGGGGCTTGCCCCCTGGTCCCCCCGGGTCTTGATGGTTTTCACCTTGAACTCCGCCTCGGGCCAGCTTTCCTTAAGACGCTCCACCACAAAGCGGGTCTGGGCCAGGGCCAAGGCGCTGCCCCGGGTTCCCACCACGATGACGCGCATACTTTCCCATACTACACGAGAACCCGGGGCCGGGCACCCCCTACTCCAGGGCCAAGCCCAAAGGATCCTGCAAAAGCGCGGCCAGATGCCGGCAGAAGCGGGCCGCCTCAGCCCCGTCTATGAGGCGGTGGTCATAGGTGAGGGCGTAGGGCATGATGAGGCGGGGCTGGAAAGCCTCCTTCTCCGGATCCCACACCGGCTTCATCTGGGAGCGGGAAACCCCCAGAATGGCCACCTCGGGCCAGTTGACGATGGGGGTGAAGCCCACCCCGCCAATCCCCCCCAGGTTGGAGAGGCTGAAGGTTCCCCCTTGCATCTCCTCGGGGGAAAGCTTCCTTTCCCGGGCCTTTTCGGAAATCTCCTGGAGCTCCTGGGCCAGGCGCAGGACCCCCTTTTGCTCCACATTCCGGATCACCGGCACCAGGAGGCCAAAGGGGGTGTCCACCGCCACCCCGATGTGCACGTAGTCCTTGTAGATGACCTCCCCCTTTTCCGGGTCCAAGGAGGCGTTGAACTTGGGGAAGGCCTTCAGGGTCAGGGCCAAGGCCTTGAGGAGGAAGGCGGTGAGGGTGAGCCTAAAGCCCCGTTCCTCCGCCCTTTTGGCGTAGCGCTTCCTTAGGGCTTCCAGCTCGGTGATGTCCGCCTCGTCAAAGTGGGTGACCATGGGCACCTGGGCCCAGGCCCGGGCCATGGCCCGCAGGGTGGCCTTGCGCACCCCGCTCATGGGCTCGGTGCGCACCGGACCCCACTGGCTAAAGTCAGGGAGCTTGGGGCTTGGGGGCGGTGGGGCCTCGAGGGCCACGGGGGGCTGGGCCAACCCCGCCGCCCGCCTCACATCCTCGGCGGTGATCCGCCCCGCAAGGCCCGTGCCCCGCACCTGGCGGAGGTCCACCCCAAGCTCCCGGGCCAAGCGCCGCACCGAGGGAGCGGCGGGGATGAGCCGGCCTTCCTCCTGCCCTACCGGGGCTGGGGCAGGGCTCGGGACCCCTGGGGAAGGCGCGGGCTGGGCCTCCTCCTTAGCCGGGGTGGGAGCCTCCTGGGACAAGGGGGCCGCCACCTCCCCCGCCTCCAGCTCCAAGAAGGGCTGCCCCGGGCGCACCTCGTCCCCCACCTTCACCAAAACCCGCTTCACCACCCCGCCCGCCTCCGCGGGCACCTCCATCACCGCCTTGTCGGTTTCCAGCTCCAAAAGGGGCTGGCCGGGGGCCACCCGGTCCCCCTCCTGCACCAGCACCCCCACCACGGTGGCCGCGCTCACGTTGTCGCCCAGTTCGGGAAGCCTTAGCTCCATCCTGCCCTCCAGAATACCCCCTACCTCCGGTGGGGCGGGGTCTCCCTTAGCTCAAGCCCCAGCTCCTTCCGCGCCTTGGCCAAGACCTTGGCCGGCACCTGGCCTTCCTCAGCCAGGAGAACAAGGGCGGCGTAAGCGATGTGCCGGGCATCCACCTCAAAGAAGTCCCTTAGGGCCTCCCGGGTATCCGAGCGGCCAAAGCCGTCGGTGCCCAGGGCGCAGAAGGGCCGGTCCAGATACCCCCTTATAAGGTTGGGCAGGGCCTTCAGGTAGTCGCTGGCAGCCACCACCGGCCCCTCGTGCCCCTCCAGAACCTCCGCCACGTAAGGCTTGCGGGCCTTGCCCAAAAGCCTCCGCTCCCTTTCCGCCTCGAGGGCATCGTAGTAGAGGGCCTTGTAGCTGGTGGCGCTCCAGACATCCGCCACCACCCCGTAGCCCTTCAGCAACTCCTGGGCCTTCGCCGCCTGGGGCAGGATGGGCCCGGAACCCAGAAGTTGGACCCGGGGGCCTTCCCCCTCCCCGGGGCGGAAAAGATAGAGGCCCTTCAGGATCCCCTCCTTCACCTTCTCCCGGGGCCCGGGCATGGGAGGGTGGGGGTAGTTCTCGTTCTCTATGGTGATGTAGTAGAAGACATCCTCCCCCTTCTGGTACATGCGCCGTAGACCGTCTTCCAGGATGACGGCGAACTCGTAGGCGAAGGCGGGGTCGTAGGCCAAGAGGTTGGGGACCGCTAGGGCGTAGACCTGGCTTTGCCCATCCTGGTGCTGCAGGCCTTCCCCCTCCAGGGTGGTCCGCCCGGCGGTGGCCCCCAGAAGGAAACCCCGGGTGCGCTGGTCGGCGGCCGCCCAGACCAGGTCCCCGATGCGCTGCAGGCCAAACATGGAGTAGGTGATGAGGAAGGGGATGGTGGGGATGCCCCAGTGGGCGTAGGCGGTGCCGGCGGCGATGAAGTCCGCCATGGCCCCCGCTTCGGTGATCCCCTCCTCCAGGATCTGCCCCTCCTGGCTCTCCTTGTAGGCGGTGAGGGTGCCGGCATCCACCGGGATGTAAAGCTGCCCCTGGGGGGAGTAGATGCCCACCTGGGCGATCAGGGCCTCCATGCCGAAGGTGCGGGCCTCGTCGGGCACAATGGGCACGATGAGTTTCCCGATCTTGGGGTGGCGCAGGAGCTTGGCCAGGATGCGCACGAAGGCCATGGTGGTGGAGATCTCCCGCCCCCCCGTACCCTCGTAGAACTCCTGGAAGAACTCCTCCCCCGGCACCTCCAGATAGCCTTCCGGCTGACCCAGGCCCCCGGTAAACCGTACCCGGCGCTCGGGGACAAAGCCCCCCAGGGCCTTCCTGCGCTCTAGGAGGTATTTCACCTCGGGGGAGTCCGGCCCCGGGTGGTAGTAGGGAAGCTCCGATAGCCTTTCCTCAGGGATGGGGATGCCCAAAAAGGAGCGCGCCTCCTTTAGGTCCTCCTCGGTGAGCTTCTTCACCTGGTGGGCCACGTTCTTGGCCATGGCGGTGGGCCCCATGCCGTAGCCCTTGATGGTGCGGGCTAGGATAACCACCGGGCTTCCCTTGTGCTCCACCGCCGCCTGGTAGGCGGCATGGATCTTCACCAAGTCGTGCCCACCCCGGCTACGGGTGAGTTCATCCAGCTCCTCGTCCGTCATCCCCGCGATGAGCCGCTTGAGCTCGGGGGTGTTGAAGAAGCGCTCCCTGAGCTCCTTGGCCCCAAAGGCGGCATAGCGCTGCGACTCCCCGTCCACCAGGGCCTCAAAGCGCCTCAGGAGGTGGCCCTCCTGGTCCTTGGCCAGGAGCCGGTCCCAGGCGGAACCCCAGACGATCTTGATCACCCGCCAGCCCGCACCCCTATACAGCCTCTCCAGCTCCTGGATGATCTTGGAGTTGCCCCGCACGGGCCCATCCAGGCGCTGCAGGTTGGCGTTCACCACGAAGATGAGGTTGTCCAGCCTCTCCCGGGCCGCCAGGTGCAAGGCCCCCACCGTTTCCGGCTCGTCGTGCTCCCCGTCCCCCAAGAAGGCCCAGACCTTGGCGGTGCTCCTGGGCTTCAGGCCCCGGTCCTCCAGGTAGCGCATGAACCGGGCCTGGTAGATGGCCTGGATGGGGCCAAGGCCCATGCTCACCGTGGGAAACTCCCAGAAGTCCGGCATCAGCCAAGGATGGGGATAGCTGGAAAGCCCCCGGCCACCCGGCACCGGAGGGTGCACCTCCCGGCGGAAGTTCTCCAGGTCCGCTTCGCTTAACCTCCCTTCCAGGAAGGCCCGGGCGTAGATGCCAGGGGAGGAGTGCCCCTGGAAGAAGACCAAATCCCGGTCCAACCCCGCCTCAGGCCCGCGGAAGAAGTGGTTGAAGCCCACCTCATACAGCTCAGCGATGGAGGCGTAGGTGGAGATATGCCCCCCGATCCCATCCGCCTTCTTGTTGGCCCGGGTGACCATCATGGCCGCGTTCCAGCGCAGGATGTTGGCGATGCGCCTTTCCAGATCCAGGTCCCCTGGGTAAGGAGGCTCCTTTTCCTTGGGGATGGTGTTGAGGTAAGGAGTGGAGAGGCGGTTTGCAGGGGTGTAGCCCTTCAGGTAGAGAAACTCGTCCAATAGGCGCAAAAGCTCCTCCACCCGGGCCAACCCCTCCACCCGGAGCACATACTCCAAAGACTCCCGCCACTCCCGGTTCTCCTCCTCCTTGAGCCGGGCCAGTTCCTCTGGGGAAAGGGCCTCTAGGGCTTCCTTGAGCACATCCTCCGTCATCTTCCCCCCTTTTGCGCAAAACTACACTACACCGACTCCTCTTCCCAGTCTGGGGCAGAGGCGACCCTTTGTCCAATAGAAAAGCCTGGGGCGTGATGATAAGCTAGCCTTATCATGGACCTGCGCCGCCTGCGGCTTTTCCTCCTTCTGGCCGAGGAAGGGAACTTCCACCGGGCCGCGGAGAAGGCCTACCTTTCCCAGCCCGCCCTTTCCCAGCACATCCAGGCCTTGGAGAAGGCTCTAGGCGTCAAGCTCCTTGAGCGCAGGCCCTTCCGCCTTACCCCGGCGGGGGAGGTGCTGCAGCGGGAAGGCAAGCGGCTGTTGGCGGAGGTGGAGGCCCTAAAAGAGCGGGTGCGCCAAGCAGGGCGGGGCCAGCCCGGGAAGGGCTACCTTGGGGAGCTCCGCTTCGGGGTGCCGGAAAACCTCCTTCCCGATCTCATGCCCCTTTTGGACCATCTGCGCCGGGGCTTGGGCCAGCCGGTGGAAATCCTGGAGATGCACACCCCTGAGCAGGTAAAGGCCCTCAAGGAGGGCCAGCTGGACTACGGCCTGGCAGGGCTTAGGGTGGAGGACCCCGCCATAGGCCAGGAACCCCTCTTGCCGGTGCCCATCGTGGTAGCCCTGCCCGAGGGGCACCCCTTGGCCTCCCGAAAACGGGTGCCCCTCAAGGCTTTGCGGGAGGAACCTTTCCTCCTCCTCCCCAAGGAGGTGCTACCGCCCCTTCACGAGGCCTTCATGGCGGTCTTCCAGCAGGCGGGCTTCACCCCTAAGGTGGTCCGGGAGGTGGCCCGGTTCTCCCAGGCGGTAAGCCTGGTGGCGGCGGGGGTGGGGGTCTACCTCACCCTGGCTCCCTACCGGGTCTTTCCTCATCCCGGGGTGGTGCTTAAGCCCCTGGAGGAAGAGGCGGCCTTGCAGGTTTCCCTCATCTACCGCACCCATCCCGCTCCCCCCAGGCTTTCGGAGGTGCGGGCACTCCTAAAGGCTTTGATCCTTTAGGCCTGAAGGCCCGGGGCCTCCGCCTCCCCCCAGGCCAGTTCCACCAGGCCGATGAGCTCCTCCACCGGCAGGCCGTAGTCGCGGGAAAGGCGCGTGATCTCGTGCCCCAGCCTTCTCAGGTGGGCCAGCTGGGAAGGGCTGGCCTCCCGTGCCAGGTCCAAAAGCCAGGAGAGAAGGGCTTCCGCCTCCTCATCGGTGAGGCCGTCGGTCAAGGCTTCGTCCTCCAGAAAGAGTGTCGCCGGGTCTTCCCTCATCGCCTCTTTAGTATCTCCTCTTGCCGCACAAAACCCAACCTGCGCACCAGGGCCTCGAGGTGGGCGGGGTCCCTGGCCGCCTTCACCTCGGCCTCGAGGCGGGCCACCCGGGCCTCCGCCTGCCGCAAGGCCTCCTCCAACCTGGCCCTTTCCCGGGCCAGCTGGTAAGCCCTAACCCCTTCCTGCCCCAGGAGGAAAAGGGCATGGGCCAAACCCAGGGCAAAGACCAGATGCAGGATACGGTAGATGGGCCGCTCCAAGGTGGGCCCATTATACCTTCTCCTTAGGGTTGGTGTAGCCTTTAGGAACCCGCGCGGTAGGGGAAGCCATTGGAACCCGGAGAAAATCCTTCCCCAGGAGGGAAATGGGGTGGATACTACCTTTTGGTGGATTTGGGTGTTGCATTTGCACACAGGGGATGTATACTGGAATCGGAAAGAAGGAGGAGCCATGCCAAGGATGAGGGAAAAGGAGAACTACCGGGCGCGGCTAAAGGCTGTGGGGTTGAGGCACACCCTACCGCGGGAGCGGATCCTGAGCTATCTGGACCGCAAAAACGTCCACCCCACCCCTGAGGAGCTTTATAACGGCCTTAAGAAGCGGGGCTACGACATCGGCCTTTCCACCGTTTACCTTAACCTCCACGTCCTGCGGGAGCACGGCCTCATCTACGAGTTCCGCGACCCCAAGGGCCTGACCCGCTACGATGGCTACACGGAGCCCCACGTGCACCTGGTCTGCACCTCCTGCGGCAAGGTGGAAGACCTCCTCTTGAAAAACCTGCCGGAGCTGGACCTTTCCCAGGCGCAAAAGGCGGCTGCCGAAAAGTCCGGCTGGGCCTTGGAGAGCTTCCGGCTGGAGTTCCGGGGGCTTTGCCCCAACTGCCAGGAGTAGGCCTGAAGGGATTCCCACCCTGCCTCCGGGCAGGGTGGGATTCTTTTAAAGGGTTTAAGCGACCTCGGTCAGCCCTTAGGCTACCTCGGTCAGCCCTTGGGCTACCTCGAGGACCGTCCGCACCCCAAAACCCGTGCCCCCTTCCGGGCCCAGGGCATGGGCCTTCTTGGCGAAGGCGGGCCCGGCGATGTCCAGGTGCACCAAGGGCACCGTCACGAACTCCGCCAGGAAAAGGGCGGCGGTGATGGCCCCACCGTACCGGTCCCCCACGTTCCTCATGTCGGCCACGGGGCTTTTCAGCTTTTCCCGGTAGGCCTTCTCCAAAGGAAGGGGCCAAACCTTCTCCCCCGCCTTCCTGGCCGCCTCCTCCACCCGTTTTTGCCAGGTTTCCTCCGTGGCGAAGAGGGCCGCGACCTCCTCCCCCAGGGCCACCACCGCGGAGCCGGTAAGGGTGGAAAGCTCCAGGATGCGTTTAGCCCCTTGCCGTTCCGCATAGGCCAGGGCATCCGCCAGGGTGAGCCTCCCTTCCGCATCCGTGTTCATCACCTCCACCGTTTTGCCGGCGAAGGTCTTAAGCACATCCCCAAGCCGGTAGGCCCGGCCCGAAACCATGTTTTCGCAGGCGGCGATGTAGCCCCGGATCTCCAGCGGCAAACCCAAAAGGGCGGCGCCCTTTAGGGCCCCCAGGACCGCCGCCCCTCCGGCCATGTCGCCCTTCATGGTGGCCATGCTCTCCGTGGGCTTTAGGGAGTAGCCGCCGGAGTCAAAGGTAAGCCCCTTACCCACCAGGTCCAGCCTTTCCCGGGCGCCCTCCGGGGCATAGCGCAGGTGGATGAAGCGGGGTGGGTTCTGCGAACCCTGGGCCACCGCCAGGAACGCCCCCATGCCCAAGGCCCGGATGGCCTCCTCGTCCAAAACCTCCACCGTTAGCCCCAAAGCCCTCAGGGAAAGGGCCGCCTCCGCCAGGGCCTCCGGGGTCAAGACGTTAGGGGGCTCGTTCACCAGGTCCCGGGCCCAAAAAACCCCTTCCGCCACCTTCCTCGCCCTCTCCAGCTCCTCTGGCCTGGCGCGGGAAAGGTGGAGGGCCAGGACCTTATCCTCCCCCTTTTCCTTGTAGCGGTCAAAGCGATACGCCCCCAGGAGGAGGCCCTCCGCCAAGGGATAGGCCTCCAGGGCTTCCACCAGGGCCTCGGGGAAGGCCAGCTTGGAAAGCATCTGGGCAAGCCTTCCCCCTGTAGCCCGGATGTCCTCGTCCAGGCCGAAAAGGAGAAAGTTCCCCTCGGAAGAGGCCAAAAGGAGGCTTTCCCCCGCTTCCCCCTTGAAGCCGGCCTCGGCCATGGCCCGGCGGAGAAACCCATCCAGGTGGGCGTCCAGGACCTGGCCTTGCGGGGTAAGCTCCCCCTTCCTGACCCACACCACCTTCAAAGGAACCTTCCCCTCCGCCAACGTGGCCTCTGTGGCATGCAAGGTGATCACGCCTGGAAGATACCATGCCCCCGTGGCAAAATGGGAGGGATGCGGCTTCTCCTGCTTTTGGCCAAACAGGTGACCCTGGGGGGCTCGGCGGCCCTCGAGGGGGTAATGATGAAGTCCCCCTGGGCCTGGGCCCTGGCGGTGCGCCTGCCCGATGGTAGGGTGCACGTGGAGCGCCATGCGGAGCCTGCCCTGGGCCAGCGCTACCCTTGGGCCCGGCTGCCCCTCATCCGGGGGGTGGTGGCCCTATGGGACGCCCTTTCCGTGAGCTACCGGGCCTTGGCCCGGAGCGCGGAACTCGTAGGGGGCGAGGAGGAGGTGCCCAAAGGGGCCCTGTGGGGCACGGTGGCGGTAAGCCTGCTTCTCGGCATCGCCCTGTTCATCGTCCTGCCAGGGTTTTTGGCCGGCCTCCTCCTGGACCCGGCCCGTCTCCCCGTCCTCTACAACCTCCTGGCAGGCCTCATCAAGGTGGGCATCCTGGTGGGCTACCTCCTCTTCATCGGGCGCATGCCCGAGATCCGGCGGTTTTTCATGTACCACGGGGCAGAGCACAAGGCCATCCACGCCTTTGAAAAGGGGCTTCCCCTCACGGTGGAAAACGTCCTGGCCCAGCCCCGCTTCCACCCCCGGTGCGGTACCACCTTCCTGGCCTTCGTCATCGTGGTCTCCATCCTGGTCTACAGCCTGATCCCCGCTCCCGAGGTGCTCTGGTGGCGGCTACTGGCCCGGGTGCTCTTCCTGCCGTTGGTGGCGGCTTTGGCCTTTGAGCTCCTCTACTTCTCCGCCCGGCACGAGGATCCCCTTTCCCGGCTTTTGCGGGAGCTGGGCTTCCGCTTCCAAGCCCTCACCGTGGCCGAGCCCACCCCGGAGATGGCGGAGGTGGCCATAAGGAGCACGGAGGCCGCCTTGGGCGAACGGGTGGTGGCATGAGGAAGACGGTCCTGGTGGCCATGTCCGGGGGGGTGGACTCCTCGGTCACCGCCTACCTGTTGAGGGAAGCGGGGTACGAGGTGGTGGGGGCCATGATGCGCTTCTGGCCCGAGGAGCCGCCCAAGCCTTCCCTGGAACTCCAGGCAGGGCGGGCCTGGGAAAGCTGCTGCACCCCCGAGGCCGCCTACGAGGCCCGCAGGGTGGCGGAACTTCTGGGCATCCCCTTCTACCTCCTGGACTACCGGGAGGCCTTCGCAGAGGAAATCCTCCAACCCTTCCTGAAGGACTACGCCAGGGGCCGCACCCCCAACCCCTGCGCCCGGTGCAACACCTTCGTGAAGTTTGGCGCCCTCCTCAAGCAGGCCAGGCGCCTGGGCTTGGACTACGTGGCCACCGGCCACTATGTGCGCCGGGAAGGGGAGGCCCTCCTGAGGGGCGTGGACCCCCGGAAGGACCAAAGCTACTTCCTCTGGGGCACCCCCAAGGAGGCCCTTCCCCACCTCCTCTTTCCCGTGGGGGGGATGACCAAGGCCGAGGTGCGGGCCCTGGCGGAAAAGGCCGGGCTCCCCACCGCCAGGAAGCCGGAAAGCCAAAACCTCTGCTTCGTGGCCGGGGACCTAAGGTCCTTCCTTAAGGAAAGACTTATGCCCCGCCCTGGACCCCTGGTGGACGCCCTCACCGGGGAGGTGGTGGGGGAGCACCAAGGGGCAAGCCTCTACACCATCGGCCAGCGCAAGGGCCTGGGGCTTTACAAGCCCCACCTGGAGCGGTACGTGGTGGGCATAGACCCCGTGGCCAACGTGGTCTACGTGGGGCCCAAGGAAGCCTGCCTTTGGCAGGGCCTGGAAGGGGAGGAGGCCAACCTCCTCGCCCAGCCCCCCGAGGAGGTGGAGGTGCAGGTGCGCTACCGCACCCCTCCGGTGAGGGCCCGGGTGGAGTCCCTAAGCCCCTTGCGCCTCCGCTTCCTGAGCCCCGTGTTCGCCGTGACCCCGGGGCAAAGCGCCGCCTTGTACCAGGGGGAAAGGCTC
>NZ_CALLUR010000178.1:0-37664 GCF_938010445.1 uncultured Thermus sp. | reverse complement strand
CAAGGCGAAAACAAGCGGAGCTTGCCCTTGGCCGCCTGTCCGTGGGCTAAGCCAGGGGGACACCCGAAACACGGACTACGCGCGTAGAGGCCTGCCGTAGGGACTTTCGGACGGGGGTTCGACTCCCCCCACCTCCACCAAAGGGATAGGGGCCTTCACAGGCCCCTTATTTTGTTTTGGCTCTATTGTGAAGCGTCTGCGGCTGAGCCCATAAGGGAGGGGTTGGCGCGCTACCTGGCCTCGCCTTCTCCTAAGTCCGTGGGCAGAAGGACACCGGGGTCCCAGGCCGTAGGGCAGAAGCCTGGTGGGAGAGGGCATGGGGAAAGGAGCCTTGGCCTCCTCGGCCCTGGTCCTGGACCCCTCTGCCCTGTAGGCCTTCCTGAAATGCGTAGAGGAGGTCATAAGGGGGCCGACCGGGCCCTGTATCCTTCCGGTGGCCATCTTGGCCGAGGTGACCCACTGGGTGGAGCGTGGGATGGGCTATGGGGCCCGGAGGGCTTTTCTCCAGGCAGGACCTACCCAGCGTGCGGATGCAGGTACCCCGGTACCAGGACCTCCCTTTGGGTTTCTCCGAGGCCGCCATAGGGGTGGCAGGTTTGTCCTTGGAAGTTCCGGTTTCTCCCCCGGGGTGCCCGCTTTCGGGTATCGGCCCGGGCCGAGGGTCTGAGGGTAGGGCATCCCAACTTGTGACCTTCCTGGTGGTTGTAAAGTGGGGTTGGTGCCTGCGGGCACCTCCTTCGGGGCGGGGTGGAAGTCCCCACCGGCGGTGAAAGCCCGCGAAGCCCCTTTGGGGCCCGACCCGGTGGAATTCCGGGGCCGACGGTGAAAGTCCGGATGGGAGAAGGAGGGTCTTTGCGAGAGCTGGACGAGCGTTTTCTCCGTAGGGCGTTGCAGCTGGCCGAACGGGCTCGAGGCCACACCCACCCCAACCCCTTGGTGGGGGCGGTGCTGGTGCGGGATGGGCGGATCGTGGGGGAGGGGTACCATCCCAAGGCCGGGGAGCCCCATGCGGAGGTCTTTGCCCTAAAGGAGGCGGGGCCCTTGGCCCGGGGGGCTACCGCCTATGTTTCCTTGGAGCCCTGCGACCACCATGGCCGCACTCCTCCTTGCTCCCTAGCCCTTTTGCAGGCGGGGGTGGCCCGGGTGGTGGTGGCGGTCCAGGACCCCAACCCCTTGGCCCAAGGGGGTTTAGAGCGCCTTCGGGCGGGGGGGGTGGAGGTGGAGGCGGGGCTTCTGGAGGCCGAGGCCCGGGAACAGAACGAGGTCTTCTTCCACCGGCAAAGAAAGGGCCGGCCCTTTGTGCTCCTTAAGGCGGCCCTTACCCTGGACGGCAGGGTGGCGGCCTTGAGCGGGGATGCCCGCTATGTTTCCTCGGAGGAAAGCCGGCGCGTGGCCCAGGCCTACCGCCAGTGGCTTCCCGTGGTGATGGTGGGGGTGGGAACGGTCTTGCAGGACGATCCCTGGCTCACCGTGCGGGAGCCCGACTTCCGCCCCTTCCCCCTCATGCTGGAGCCCCCGCCCCTTAGGGACCCGGTGAAGGTGGTCCTGGACACAGAAGGCCGCACCCCTCCTACCGCTCGCATCTTCCACAAGGGGCCCCGGGAGGAGCCTGCCCAGGTGTACGTGTTGGTGGGCAGAGGCGCTCCCAAGGAGCGGCTTAGGGTCCTCGAGGGGGTGGGTGCCAGGGTGGTGGAGCTTCCCCGGGAAGGGGAAAGGGTGAGCCTGGAAGCGGCCTTGGCCTTCCTGCTGGAGGAGGGCCTGGACGGGGTCTTGTTGGAAGGCGGTCCCAGGCTGGCCGGAGCCTTTTGGCAAAGGGGCTTGGTGGATAAGCTGGTCCTTTTCCTGGCGCCCAAGGTCTTGGGAGAGGGGAAGGGGTTTTTGGAGGGGTTTGCCGTGGAGCGCATGGCCGAGGCCAAAGGGCTCAGGCTGGTGCGTAGGGAATGGCTGGGAGAGGATCTTTGGCTGGAGGCCTATCCGGAGGGATGATGTTCACGGGACTGGTGGAGGAAACGGGCGAGATTGTAGGGGTGGAGGAAGGACCCTTCCTCAGGGTGCGGATTGCCGCCCAAGAGGTGCTTTCCGACCTCAAGGTGGGGGATTCCGTGGCCGTGGACGGGGTCTGCCTCACCGCGGTGGCGGTGGATGGGGAGGGGTTTTGGGTGGAGTTGGCCCAGGAGACCCGGCGCCGCACCGCCCCCACCTGGCGGGTGGGGCACCGGCCCAACCTGGAAAGGGCCCTTAGGGTGGGGGACCGGCTTGGGGGGCATTTCGTCACCGGGCATGTGGATGGGGTGGCGGAGGTGGTGGCCATCCGGGAGACCCCAGGGGCCCGGGACTACTACTTCCGCACGCCGCGGGAACTGGCCCGCTACATCGCCGAAAAGGGGAGCGTGGCCCTAAACGGGGTTTCCCTCACGGTGGCGGGGCTGGAGGGGGATGCCTTCTTCGTGACCCTGATCCCCCACACCCTAAGGGTCACCAACCTGGGAAGCCTGAGGGTGGGGGATGGGGTGAACCTGGAGGTGGACCTCATCGCCCGTTACCTGGAACGATTGATGAAGGGGGAATGATGGAGGGTTTGGCCAGCGTTAGGGAACTCCTGGAGGAACTCCGCCAAGGCCGCCCGGTGATCCTGGTGGACGACGAGGACCGGGAAAACGAGGGCGACCTCATCATGGCGGCGGAACACGTGACCCCGGAGTGGGTGAACTTTATGCTCAAGGAGTGCCGGGGCCTGCTTTGCGTGGCCCTCACCGAGGAGCGGGCCCAGGCCTTGGACCTGCCCCTCATGGTGGAGAGGAACCAGGATCCCCAGGGCACCCGCTTCACCGTGAGCGTGGATGCTCGAGGAACCAGCACGGGGATTTCCGCCTTTGAGCGGGCGGCCACCCTTAGGCTTCTGGCTGACCCCGGGGCCACTGCCCAAGACTTCCGGCGTCCGGGGCACATCTTTCCCCTAGTGGCGAGGCCCGGCGGGGTCCTGAGGCGGGCCGGGCACACGGAGGCCACGGTGGACCTCCTGCGCCTGGCGGGGCTTACCCCTGTGGGAAGCCTCATTGAGATTCTCAAGGAGGATGGCAGCATGGCCCGCCTGCCGGACCTGCTACGCTTCGCCAAGCGGCATGGACTAAAGGTGGGCACCATCGCCGACCTCATCCGCTATCGCCTGGAGAAGGGGGATCTCTACGTGAGGCGGGAGGCGGAGGCCCTTTTGCCCACCCGGTTTGGCGAGTTCCGCATCCTGGGCTACCGGGATAGCCTCACCGGGGAGGAGCACGCTGCCCTGGTCATGGGAAGCTGGGAGCCTGAGGAGCCCATCCTGGTGCGCATGCACTCCGAGTGCCTCACCGGGGATGCCCTGCACTCCTTAAGGTGTGATTGTGGTTTCCAGCGGGACCTGGCCCTGGAGCGGATTGCCCAGGAGGGGAAGGGGGTTTTGGTCTACCTGAGGCAGGAGGGGCGGGGAATCGGCCTCATCAACAAGATCCGGGCCTACCACCTGCAGGACCAAGGGCTGGACACGGTGGAGGCCAATCTGGCCTTGGGATTTCCTCCGGATCTACGGGACTACGGGGTGGGGGCCCAGATCCTCTACGACCTGGGGGTGCGCAAGATGCGCCTTCTCACCAATAACCCCCGCAAGGTAAAGGCCCTTTCCGGCTTCGGCATAGAGATCGTGGAGCGCCTTCCCTTGCGGGCCGGGGACAATCCCCACAACGAGCGGTACCTCCAGGCCAAAAAGGAGAAGCTCGGGCACTGGATGGACTGAGGGGTTCCCCCAGCCCTAGCATGAGGCTATGCTCCGGCTAGGGGTTCTCGTGCTTCTCCTCTTGGCCTTCCTGGGCCCCGCATGGCCCCTACCGGGGCGGGTGGTGTACCTCTTGGACTTTTCCCCTTCCGCTCGGGATAGCGTTTTTGCCCTAGCGGAACGTTTGCCTAGGGATGGGATCTACCTGGCCTTTGCCGAGCGGGTGGCCCGGCTACCCTCACCCACCGCCCGTAGGCTGGACCTTGGGGAAGGGACGGACCTGGGGGCGGCTTTTAGGGAGGCGCTAGCCCTTAGGCCTGACCGGGTGGTGCTGGTCTCCGATGGGCTCTTTGCCCCCATACCGGCGCCTTTCCCCCTGGATGCGGTGTACGTGCCCCCCAAGCCCCATGTGGCGGTGAGGCTTTTGCCCCCGCCTTACCCGCTTTATGGGGAGACGGTGGGGGTGGGGGTGGTCCTCGAGGCCCCCGTGCCCGTGGAGGCCCGGCTTAGGGTGGAGGGTCCTGGGGGGTCCGTGGAAAAGAGTCTCCGGGTGGAGGGTCGCAAAACCCTGGCCTACACCTTCTCCCTTACGGAGAAGGCCCAGGTGCGGGCGGTGGTGGAGGGCGCCTGGGGCAGGAGCGAGGCCCAGGTAAGCCTGGAACCTGCCGACCGCGGCCAGGCCCTGGTGCTGGGGGATCCGGCCTTGGCCCGTTACCTGGAGGCCCAGGGTTTCCAGGTGGAGGAGGGCCCCTTCCGCCTGCCCTTGGAGGCCGACCTGGTGGTGGTGGGCCTGGGGGTCCTGGACCTTCCCCCAGGAGCCCCCGAGGCCCTAAGGGAGTATCTGCGCCGGGGGGGAGGGCTTCTTTTCACCGCCACCCCCAAGGGCCTTTTCTTCGGTGGCTGGGACCGGGTCTTGCCGGAAGACCTTCCCTTAAAGCCCCTGGGCCGTAAGGGGGCGGCCTTGGTCCTGGTCCTGGATGTTTCCGGAAGCATGGAGGGGGAGAAGCTTTCCCTGGCGGTGGCCGGGGCCTTGGAACTGGTGCGGTCGGCGGCGCCGGAGGATTACCTGGGCGTGGTCCTCTTTTCCTCCACCCACCGGGTGCTGTTCCCTCCGCGACCCATGACCGAGCAGGGCAAAAAGGAGGCGGAAAGCCTTCTCCTCTCCGTGCGGGCTGGGGGTGGGACGGTCCTAGGCCCTGCCTTCCGGGAGGCGGTCAGGCTGCTTCAGGATGTGCCCGTGGAGCGCAAGGGGGTTTTGGTGCTGAGCGACGGTCTCATCTCCGATTCCCAGGACCCCATCCTGTCCCTGGCGGAGGCCTCGGGCCTCGAGGTGAGCACCATGGCCTTAGGTCCTGACGCCGACCGGGCCTTCTTGGAGAAGCTGGCCCAGCGGGGTGGGGGGCGGTACTACCAGGCGGCCACCGCCCAGGAACTTCCCCGGCTTTTCCTGAGGGAGGGGCAGGAGGTGTTCCAAGGCGAGCGCCTGGAGGGCCGTTTCCCCGTGCAAACCAGGCCCCATCCCTTAACCCAAGGGCTTTCCCCACCCCCCCTTTCCGTTCTCCTGCCGGCCCGGGCCGAGCCCTGGGCGGAGGTGCTTGTGGAGAGCGAGGGGCGGGCGGTTTTGGCCATGGGGGAGCGGGGGGAAGGGCGGGTGGCCGCCTTGGCCACCGACCTTTCCCGGTCCTGGCGGGGTTGGGAAGGGGCTGCCCCCTTTTTTGGGGGGCTAGCCCGCTACCTCATGGGAAGCCAAAAGGCCCTGGCCCTCTATACCTACCCTGAGGGGCACCAGGTGCGTGTCGTGGTCCTGGGCCGTTTAGAGAACCCCCTTTTCCTTAGCGGCGGAAGGGAGGTGCCCTTGGTGCCCACGGGTCCGGAGCGGTACGAGGTGCTGGCTGGGGAACCGGGGGTGCTCTTAGACGGGAAGCGCCGCCTTCCCCTAACCCTACCCCTTCCCGGGGAGTGGACCCCCAGGGATGGGGAAGGGATTCTCAGGGCCCTGGCCGAGACCTCTGGGGGAAGGCTTCTGGCCCTCGAGGATTTGGGAAGGGTGCCGCTTTCCTCCTTGCCCCTTCGCCCCTACCTCATCGCCTTAGCCCTGGCCCTCTTCCTCCTGGAACGTTTTCGGGAGGCGCGATGGGGTGCGCCCAAGTGAGGGCCCTCGAGCCAGGGATTCGGCCCTCTTGTGCCGAGATCACGCCCTAGGCTTTGGGGGCGACCCTATCCTAAGGCCATGCACTGGGATGACGAGTGGGAGAGGTGGTTCCTGCAGCAGGCCCAAAGGAGGCGCCAGGAGGAGAAGCCCTTGCACGACCGCATCAACCAGCTGGAGGCGGCCCTTTACGATGCCCAGCAAACCCTTCGCCATCTCCAGGCGGAAAAGCAGGAGTGTTATGAGCGCACCCAAGCGGTGGCCATAGGCAAGGTGTTTCCCGGCCCCGAGCTTTTGGCCTTGAAAAAGACGCTGGAAGAGGCTTGGCTGGAGCTGGTGTTGGTGGCCTCGCCAAAGGCCGAGGCGCTTTCGGAACTCATCCGTGTTTTGGAGCGCTATTTTCCAGACCAAAACCCTCGGTGATCTGCACCAACACCGCTTCCCCCCGCACGGTGAGCACGCCTTCCGCGTAAAGCTCGGTTTCCACCACCACCTTTTTCCCCTTCACCTCCTTGGCCCGGCCCACCAGGAGGAGTTCCGGGCCCAGGGGGGTGGGCTTTAGGTAGTCCACCTTGAGGCTGGCGGTGACGAAGCGGAGGGGATGGCGTTCCAGGTCCAGGCCCTCGGCCTGGGCCTTAGCCGCGGCGGCGGTGGCGGTGGAGTGGCAGTCCACCAAGGAGGCCAGAAGCCCCCCATACACGTACCCAGGGATGGCGGTATGGTGGGGGCTTGGGGTGAAGCGGGTTTCGCTCTGGGCCTTTTGGGGGTGCCAGTGGGTTTTGATGTGGAGGCCCATGGGGTTCAGGTAGCCACACCCATAGCAGTGGGCCCATCCCGGTGGATAGTAAAGCTGGATGGCCTTCATGCTAAGCCCTGGGCCTGCCAGCGCTCCGGCACCGCCCGCCTTAGGAAGTCCACGATCTCCTGGGTGCTGGTCCCGGGGCCAAACACCGCCGCCACCCCTAGCTCCTTCAGCCTGGGTACGTCCTCATCGGGGATGATCCCTCCCCCGAAGAGGAGGATGTCCGAGGCTCCCCGCTCGTCCAAAAGCCTTTTAACCTCCCGGAAGTAGTGCATGTGGGCCCCCGAGAGGATGGATAGCCCAATGGCGTCCACGTCCTCCTGGATGGCCGCCGAGACGATCATCTCGGGGGTTTGCCGTAGGCCGGTGTAAATGACCTCCATGCCGGCATCCCTTAAGGCCCGGGCCACCACCTTGGCCCCACGGTCGTGGCCATCCAGCCCGGGCTTGGCGATGAGCACCCGTATGCGCCGGTCCATAACCCCATCCTAAACGTAGGCGGGCTCCTGGTAGGTGCCGTACACCTCCCGCAAGACGTCCATCATCTCCCCCAGGGTGCAGTAGGCCAAGGCGCACTCCACGAAGTGGGGCATGGTGTTCTGCCCTTCCGCCGCAGCCCGGCGCAGGCCAGCCAGGGCCTCTTCCACCCGCTTTTGGTCCCGCTCCCGGCGCACCCGGGCCAGGCGCTCCGCCTGGACCCGTTCCACCTCGGGGTCCACCAGCTGGATGGGAACCTTCAGGGGAATCTCGTCGGTGAAGGCGTTCACCCCTACGATGATCCTCTCTTTGCGCTCCACCTCCTGCTGGTAGCGGTAGCTGGCCTCGGCCAGCTCCCGGAGGAAGTAGCCCTCCTCAATGGCCCGCACCACCCCTCCCATGCGGCGGATCTCCTGGATGATGGCCATGGCCTGGCGCTCCATCTCGTCGGTGAGCCACTCCACGTAATAGCTCCCCGCCAAGGGGTCAATGGTGTGGGTGACCCCGCTTTCGTAGGCGATGATCTGCTGGGTTCTCAGGGCGATGGTAGCGGATTCCTCCGTGGGCAGGGCCAGGGCCTCGTCGTAGGCGTCGGTGTGGAGGCTGTTGGTGCCCCCAAGGACGGCGGCCAGGGCCTGGATGGCCACCCGGGCGATGTTGTTGAGGGGTTGCTGGGCGGTGAGGGAGACCCCAGCGGTCTGGGCGTGGGTGCGCAGGGCCCAGCTTTGCGGGTTCTTGGCCCCATAGCGGTGGCGCATCTCCTTGGCCCAGATGCGCCTTGCGGCGCGGAACTTGGCGATTTCCTCAAAGAAGTCGTTGTGGACATCAAAGAAGAAGCTGATCCTGGGAGCGAACTCGTCGATGTCCAGGCCCCGCTTAAGGGCGGCTTCCACATACTCAAACCCGTCGGCCAGGGTCCAGGCCAGCTCCTGCACCGCCGTGGAGCCCGCCTCCCGGATGTGGTAACCGGATACGGAGATGAAGTTCCACTTGGGGACGTTCTTAGGCCCCCACTCAAAGGTGTCGATGACCAGCTTCACGCTGGGCTCTGGGGGGAAGATGAACTCCTTTTGGGCGATGAACTCCTTCAGAATATCGTTTTGGATGGTGCCCCCAAGCTTTTTCCAGTCGTAGCCCTTTTTCTTGGCCACCGCCAGATACATGGCCCAGATGGCGTTGGCGGGGCTATTGATGGTCATGGAGGTGGTGACCTCCTCGAGGTTGATCCCCTCAAAGAGGATCTCCATATCCGCCAGGCTGGATACCGCCACCCCGCACTTGCCCACCTCTCCCTTGGAGAGGGGGTGGTCGGAGTCGTAGCCCATGAGGGTGGGCAGGTCAAAGGCCACGCTGAGGCCGGTTTGGCCCGCCTTTAGAAGTTTCTTGAAGCGCTCGTTGGTCTGCTCGGCGGTGCCGAAGCCGGCGAACATGCGCATGGTCCAGAGCTTGGACCGGTACATGGAGCCGTAGACCCCCCGGGTGTAGGGGTACTCCCCGGGGTAGCCCCGCTTCTCCCCGTACTCGGGGTCCAGGACCCCGATGTCCTCGGGGGTGTAAAGGGGCTCTGGGGCGATGTCCGAAAGGGTGCGGTGGGCCACGGGCCTTTCGGGCATCTTCTCCAGGCTCTTCTGGTACGTCTCCCTGAGCCAGTCGTGCTTCTTGCGCATGGGCCCTCCCTTGGGCCATATTCTACGCTTTTGTGCGCCCAAGGAAAAGAGCGTAATGCCATCCCTGCCGCCGGCGCGCCCGGCCCCGGGCCAGGGGTTAGGGCTCCAGCCCCGCCTTTCCCAGGGGGCCAGGGTAGGGGGGAACGCCCTGCGAGAGGTCTTCCCTGGGCCTTGGGCCGCAGCTTCCTCACCCCGGGCGTTTACGCTCGCTTTCGGGTTCCACGTGGATGGTGACGGCAAGCCCGGGGAAACTCCTCTCCAGAACCCTTTCCAGCTCATCGCAGAGCCGGTGGGCTTCTTCCACCGTCATGGACCCCGGCACCACCAGGTGGAACTCCAAAAAGGCCCGGTTTCCCGCCTTGCGGGTCTTTAGGTCGTGGACCTCCAGGGCCCTTTCTCGCAAGGCCTTGCCAATGGTTTCCCGGATCCGCCCCACCTCTTCTGGGGGGAGGCCCTCGTCCATAAGCCCCCCCACGGACTGGCGCACCAGGCGGAAGCCCATGAGGAGGATGTTCCCCGCCACCAATAGGGCCAGGAGGGGGTCCAGCACCCATAGCCCCGTGGCCCAGGCCAGGCCCACGCCGGCCAGCACCCCCACGGAGGTCAGGACATCGGAAAGCACATGGTACCCATCGGCGGTGAGGGCCGGGGAGCGGAGGAGCCTTCCCTGGCGGATGAGGTGCCAGGCCAGGAGCCCATTGAGGAGGGAGGCCACGAGGCTGACCAGTAGACCAGGCCCCAGGCCCTGGAGGGGCTTGGGCTCCAGGAGGCGGGGGATGGACTCCTTGGCGATGAGGAGGGCAGCCAGCACCACCAAGACCCCCTCCAGCACCGCGGAGAAGTACTCGGCCTTGGTGTGGCCAAAGGGGTGGGTTTCGTCGGGGGGCCTCTGGGCGAAGCGAATGGCGAAGAGGGCCAGAAGCGCGGCCGCCACGTTCACCGTGGACTCGAGGGCATCGGAAAGAAGGGCCACCGAGCCGGTGAGCAGGTAGGCCACCCCCTTAAGCCCTAAGACCAGGAGGGCCACCAGGAAGCTGAGGCGGGCGGCCCTTTCCGCCACCTAGACTTCTTCCTCCACCAGCTCCCGCTTGGGCTTGAGGAGGGGGAAGAGGAGGACATCCCTTAGGGAGGGCTGGTCGGTGAGGATCATGGCCAGGCGGTCCAGGCCCAAGCCCAGCCCCGCGGCCGGGGGCATGCCGTATTCCAGGGCCAGGAGAAAGTCCTCGTCGGGCTCGGGGGCCTCCTCGTCGCCTTCACGTCTGCGCCTGGCCTGTTCCAGGAAGCGCTCCCTCTGGTCCAGGGGGTCGTTGAGCTCGGAGTAGGCGGGGGCCAGCTCCATCCCGGCCGCATAGAGGTCCCAGCGCTCGGTAAGGCCGGGCTTTTCCCGGTGCCGCTTGGCCAGGGGGCTGATGGCCAAAGGGAAGTCAAAGACGAAGGTGGGGTTCTGGAGCTCAGGCTCCACGTAGATGCCGAAAAGCTTGTCCAGGAGCTTGTAGCTGGGGACATGGGCCAGTTCCGGGTGGTGGGCATCGGCGAAAATCCTTAGCCTTTCCAGGTCCAAGGGGTCAAAGGGAAGGCCCGCCTTCTCCTTCAGGGCTTCCACAAAGGAGATGCGCCTAAAGGGTGGGGTGAAGTCCAGAGTCCGGCCCTGGTAGGGGACCCGGTAGGAGCCAAAGAGGTGGAGGACCAGGCCGGAAAGCAGTTCCTCCACCAGCTTGGCCATGTCCTGGTAGTCGGCGTAGGCCCAGTAGGCCTCCAGCATGGTGAACTCGGGGTTGTGGTTGTGGTCTATGCCCTCGTTGCGGAAGTTCCGCCCGATCTCAAAAACCTTTTCAAAGCCCCCCACCAAAAGGCGCTTCAGGTAGAGTTCCAAGGAGATCCTCAGGTAGAACTCGTGGTCCAGGGCCTTGTGGTAGGTTTTGAAGGGCCTGGCCTCCGCCCCGCCGGTGGTGGGCTGGAGGATGGGGGTTTCCACCTCCAAAAACCCCCGCTCCTCAAAGAAGCGGCGAATGTAGCGCACCATGGCCGTGCGCCGTTGGAAAATCTCCCGGACCTCGGGGTTGACGATCAGGTCCAGGTAGCGCTGCCGGTAGCGCACCTCCTTGTCCTTGATCCCGTGCCACTTGTCGGGGAGGGGGTGGAGGCTTTTCACCAAAGGGGTCCAGGAGAGGACCTTTACCGTAACCTCAGCGGTCTTGGTGGTGAAGACCGTGCCCCTGACCCCAAGGATGTCCCCCACATCCAGCTTTTTGAGAAGCCCATACTGGGGGGTCAGATCCTTCTGAAAGTAAAGCTGAATCCTGCCGCTTCCGTCCAGGAGGTGGGCAAAGGTGACCTTGCCCATGCGCCTAAGGGCCACGATGCGCCCGGCCAGGGCCACCTCTTCGGGCCACTCGCTTTCCGGGGGGGCCCCCTCCTTGGCGGATAGGATCTCCTTGGCGCTGTGGGTTTTGGGATACCGGTAGGGGTAGGGTTGAAAACCCGCCTCCACCAGGGCTTCCAGGTTGAGTAGGCGTTGCCGTGTCTGCTCGTTCATGTTCAGCCGCGCACCGAGACCACCCGGAACTCCTTCTTGCCCTTAGGGGTTTCCAGGCTGAGCACATCCCCCTCCCTGTGGCCCAGGAGGGCTTTGCCCATGGGGGAGGCATCGGAGATCTTCATGGGGGTCTCCAGGACGCTGGCCTCGGCGGGGGAGACCACCTGCACCTCCAGGCGTTCCCCGGTGACCGGGTCCTCCAGCTCCACCACCGAGCCCAGGCCGATCACCTCGGTGGTGGCCCCTTCTATGATCACCGCCCGGGAGAGGATGTCCTCGAGGCTGTCGATCCGAGCCTCAATGCGGGCCTTTTCCTGCTTGGCCGCTTCCAGCCCCGAGTCGTCGTAGTCGTCGGAGGACTCCATGAGCTCCTGCAGGATGCGGGTGGCCTCTTGCAGGCGCTCCCGTTCCTGCAGAAGTTGCTGCATGAGCCGCTCGTAACCGGCCTTGGTTAGCTTTACCTCGCGCGCCATAGCTCACCTCGTAAGTCATGAAGGTCGGCCAAAGCCGACCTCCTTGGCCCAAGGGCCTCCTTCTCAGGTGAGTATACCGCGAAGGAGGATTTCCCTCAAACGCTCGGGCTCCGCATGGCTGGCGCAGGTGGCGGTGTCCAGGCACAGGACCAGGTAGCGGAGGTGGGTTTCCCTTCCGCCCACCGGGTGGCGGAAGAAGCCCAAGGCGCTTCCCGAAAGGTGGCGGCGGCAGGCCTCGCACACCTGGGGGCTTCCCAGGCTTCCGGGCAAGGGGTCCAGGGTCAGGCGGAGCTCCGGCGGCCCCTTTTCCTGGATGATCACCCGCCCTTCTTCGTCGCGATAATAAAGAATCTCCCCAATGGGGAGAAGTTCGGGGGGAGTGCCTGGAAAAATCTCCAGGATCATCTCCCTTTCCTCATGGTCCATAGGACTAGCTTAGCCCAAAACGTCCCAGGAGGGGAGGCAGAAAGAGATAGAGGCCCAGGAGGAGGGCGAAGAAGCTGGCCAAAAGCACCGCTGCTGCCGCGGTGTCCTTGGCCCGTTTGACCAGGGGGTGGAACACCGGGCTTACCAGGTCGGCCAGGGCCTCCAGGGCGGTGTTCAGGAGTTCCAGGGACAGCACCAGGGCGCTGATGAGGAGGACCGGCACCGGGTTGACCCCCAGCCAGAGGGTCAGGCCCAGGGCTAGGAGGGCCAGGTAGACCTCGAGGCGGAAGTTGCGCTGCACCCGCCAGGCGTACAGGATGCCCTCCCAAGCGTAGCCCAAGGAGCGCCAAACGCCCTTTAGAGGCTGAGGATCCTCTCTTGGACGCGGCGGAACCCTTCCCAATCCTCCTCCTTCTGGTGGTCGTGGCCCAGAAGGTGCCATAGCCCATGGGCGGCCAGGGTGAGCACCTCCTCCTCCAGGGGAACCCCTCTTTCCTCCGCCTGCCTTTTGGCGGTGTCCAGGCTGATCCAGATATCCCCCAGGTGCGGGGGCACAAAGGGGTCCCCAGGCTCATAGTGGGGAAAGGAAAGGACGTCCGTGGCCTCATCCTCTCCCCACCACTCCCGTTTCAGGGTTCTGATCCTGCGATCCCCGGTAAGGATGACCGTGACCGCCTTTTCCTCCACGCCCAGTTCCTCCATCAGGGTGGAAAGGGCCCGGCGGAGCCTGGGGATGAGGCCTTTGGGGGGCCTTTTATTGGCTACGATCCCCACCGCGTTCGGCTTCCTCATAGGCCTTGATGATGCGGGCCACCAGGGGGTGGCGCACCACGTCGGACTCCTTGAAGTAGATGAAGGCGATGCCCTCAATGCCCTTCAAGATGCGGGTGGCCTCCACCAGGCCCGACCGTTGGTGCTTGGGCAGGTCGATCTGGGTGATGTCCCCGGTGATGACCATCTTGGAGGAGAAGCCCATGCGGGTCAGGAACATCTTCATCTGCTCCGGGGTGGTGTTTTGCGCCTCATCCAGGATGATGAAGGCGTCGTTGAGGGTCCGGCCCCGCATGAAGGCCAAGGGGGCCACCTCGATGATCCCAGACTGGAGGTACTGCTCAAAGCGCTCGGCGTCGATCATGTCAAAGAGGGCGTCGTAGAGGGGGCGGAGGTAGGGATCCACCTTGGCCTGGATGTCCCCGGGCAGGAAACCCAGCTTTTCCCCGGCCTCCACCGCTGGCCGGGTGAGGATGATGCGCTTGACCCTTTTGGCCCGGAGGTGGCTCACCGCCATGGCCACCGCCAAGTAAGTCTTGCCGGTGCCCGCAGGCCCGATGCCGAAGGTGATGTCGTGGGTGGCGATGGCCTCCACGTACCGCCGCTGCCCCGGGGTTTTGGGCCGGAGGCGGCCGGGTAGCGCCAGCTCGGTTTCCGGGGTGGTGGCCTGGTAGAGGCCTTCCCCCTGCAGGGCCAGGGCCACCGCCTGTTCCAGGGTGGGAGGATCCAGCTCCGCCCCTTGCCTTAGGAGGGCCAGCAGGTCGCGCACCGCCCGCTCCGCCACCTCCAAGGCCTCCTGTTCCCCTTCCAGCTCCACCTGGTTGCCCCGCATGACGAGCTTTAGCCGGTCGCCAAAGGTTTCCCGGAAGAGGGCCCGGAGCTTTTTAAGGTTGCGGTCCGCCTGGCCCAAGAAGGCCAGGGTTTCCTCGGGCTTTAGGGGGATTACCAACCTTTGGGCTTCTTCAGGATTTCGTGCCATATCACCCCTTTCAGGATGCTCTCACCATCGGTGGCCACCAGCCTCTTTTTGGGCGCTTTCTTGCGGGGTTCTTCCGGGGAGAGGGTTTCGCGGAAGCTGACCTCCAGGGGCGTGCGTTCCGGGCTGGGGTAGCGCTCCAAGGAGGCGGCCTCGGTGGGCAAAGAGGCGGGGGGAGGGGTAGGCCGGGGTTTGGGTTTGGGCCGGGCTTTGGGCTTGGGGCGGGGTAGGGGTTCCGGCTGGGGCAGGTCCTCCGGGAAGCCTGGAGGGGTGGGGGGAGGCTGGCCCCGGCGGCTTAGGCCCTGAAGGGCCGGGATGACGATAAAGAAGAGGAGGAAAAGGAGACCCAGAAGGTCGTCTAAACTCATTCCTCACCCTCGGGCTTGGCCGCCCGGCTGATGGACTCCCGCATGTCGGTGTCGGCCTCAATGTTCTTCAGGCGGTAATAGTCCATGACCCCAAGCCTTCCCGCGCGCAAAGCCTCGGCCAGGGCCAAGGGCACCTGGGCCTGGGCCTCCACCAGCTTGGCCCGCATGGCCTCCACCAGGGCCCGGTTCTCCTGCTCCGCGGCCACGGCCATGGCCCGGCGCTCCTCCGCCTTGGCCTGGGCGATCTTCTTGTCGGCTTCCGCCTGGTCTATTTGCAGCTGGGCCCCGATGTTCTTGCCCACGTCCACGTCGGCGATGTCCACGGAGAGGATTTCAAAGGCGGTGCCGGCATCCAGGCCCTTTTCCAGCACGGTCTTGCTGATGCGGTCCGGGTTCTCCAACACCTCCTTGTGGGAGTTGGCGCTACCGATGGTGGTCACGATGCCTTCCCCCACCCGGGCGATGATGGTCTCCTCCCCGGCCCCACCCACCAGGCGGTCAATGTTGGCCCGCACCGTGACCCGGGCGGTGGCCAATAGCTGGATGCCGTCCTTGGCCACGGCGGCCACCATGGGGGTCTGGATCACCTTGGGGTTCACGGAAACCCGCACCGCCTCCAAGACATCCCGCCCCGCCAGGTCTATGGCCGCGGCTCGGTCAAAGGTGAGCTTGATCCCCGCCTTGTCGGCGGCGATCAGGGCATCCACCACCCGGTCCACGTTGCCCCCGGCCAGGTAGTGGGCCTCGAGGCGGTCCAGGCGCACGTCCAGCCCCGCCTTGGTGGCCTTGATGAGGGGGTAGATGATCTTGGCGGGGGGAACCCGCCTCAGGCGCATGGCCACCAGGGTGATGAGGGGCACCCGGACCCCTGCCGCCCAGGCGGAGATCCAGAGGCCTACGGGGATGAAGCTAAAGAACAAGAAGACCAGAACAAGGACGATAAAAGCCAGAAAAAGCACACCCAATCCTTCCATATCACTCCTCCCAGGCTTCCACCACCACCGTGGGCCCCCTGACCTCCACCACCCTTAAGGTGGTGCCCTTGGGCAGGAAACCCCGGTTGGCTACCACGTCTATGCGCCTGTTGCCGAAGCGGGCCACGCCCCCGGGCCTCAGGTCCGTGAGGGCCACGCCGATGGCCCCCACTTCCACCTCATCCCCGGTGGCGTGTTCGGAGATGGCGCTTTCCAGCACCAAGGCCCGTGCGGGGCGGGTTCGGGGCAGGAAGCGGAAGACCAGAAGAAGGCCCAGGCCCAAGGCGATCACCGCGATGGCGATCACCATCAGGGCGTTTTCCCCGAAGGTAAAGTAGACCGAGGCCAGGATGGAGCCAACCCCCAAGGCTCCGGCGATGCCAAAGCCTGGAAAGAGAAAGGCCTCGGCCAGCAGGAGGGCCACCCCCAGGAAAAACAAGATGAGCTCAAAGGCCCCGGAGAGCCCCGCCAGCCATCCCCCGGCGAAGTAGAGGGCCAGGAAGGCCAGCCCCAGGGCCCCCGCCACTCCGAACCCCGGGGTGAAGAGCTCCAGGAGAAGGAGCAAAAGCCCAAGGGCCAAAAGGAGCCCGGCCACGGTGGAGCTGGTGAGGAAGCGGGCCACCTGTACCCTGGGGCCCGGCTGCAGCCTTTCCGTTTCCAGGGTGTAACCGGCCTGGCGCAGGGCCTCGGAGAGGCTCCCCGCCTTGAAGTCCGCCACCTTCAGCTCCACCGCCTTGTCCGCGGAGAGGGTGAGGGGTTCCCCTTTGGCGGAGAGGCCCGGGATTTCCAGGTTGGGGTCCACCATGGCCTCCGCTAGCTCCGCAGGCCTACCCCTGGCCTCGGCTACCGCGCGGAACTTACCCTTGAGGGCGGAGATGATCTTCTGGTCCGCCGCCTGGGGCTCCTGAAGGGGCAAGGCCACCACCGGCAGGGCCGCCCCGATCTCCGAGCCCGGGAGCATGACCACCTGGCGGCAGGAAAGGGCCACCAGGGCCCCGGCGGAAAAGGCGTTCTGCACCACGGCCAGGGTGGGGAGGGGGGTTTGCAGGATGCGGTCGGAGATGCGGATGGCCGCATCCACCCGGCCCCCAGGGGTGTCAATGAGGAAGGCCACCCCACCTGCCCCTTCCCGTTCGGCCCGGGTCAGGGCCTGGTCCACGAAGACGGCCAAGGCGGGATCGATCTCCCCCTGGATGGGGATGAGGTAGGTCTTCCCTAGGGCTAGGGAGAGGAGGAAGCCAAGGGCCAAAAGCCTTTTCACCGCCCTCATTCTATACGGCCTTGGGGGAAAAGTGTGGTGGGGTATCCTGAGGTTCATGCTGCGCCTGGCGGTGTTGGGCTACCCTATTGCCCATTCCCTGTCCCCGGCCATGCATGGGCATGCCTTGGCCTCCTTAGGCCTAAAGGGGAGGTATGAGGCCTGGGAGACGCCCCTCGAGGCCCTGGAGGAGCGTCTTAGGGTGGTGCGCCGGGAGTATCGGGGAGTGAACCTCACCATTCCCCTCAAGGAGGCGGCCTTGCCCCTTCTGGACTGGGTGTCCCCGGAGGCTAGGGCCATAGGGGCGGTGAACACGGTGCTTTCCGTGGAGGGAAGGCTTCTGGGCTTCAACACCGACGCCCCAGGCTTTCTGGAAGCCCTGAAGGCCGGGGGGATTCCCCTGGTGGGCCCGGCCTTGGTCCTGGGGGCCGGGGGGGCAGGGCGGGCGGTGGCCTGGGCCTTGCGGGAGGCGGGCCTTAGGGTTTGGATCTGGAACCGCACCTGGGAAAAGGCCCAGGCCTTGGCGGAGGAGTTGGGCCTCGAGGCTGTCCCCCTGGAGAAGGCCCCGGAGGCCCGGCTCCTCGTGAACGCCACCAGCGTGGGGCTTAAGGACCCAGGGGCCACCCCCTTACCGGCCGCGCTTTTCCCCAAGGAAGGGGCGGCGGTGGACCTGGTCTACCGCCCCCTCTGGACCCGGTTTCTAAGGGAGGCCCAGGAGAGGGGCCTTCGGGTGCAGACGGGGCTTCCCATGCTGGCCTGGCAAGGGGCCTTGGCTTTCCGCATCTGGACGGGGTTCCTCCCCGACCCCCGGGGAATGGAGGAGGCCGCCCGCCGGGCCTTGGAGGAAGCGGCGTAGATGGCCTACACCCTGGCGGACAAGGTGGTCCATGAGGAGACGGTCCAGAAGAGCCGCTTCATCGCCAAGGCGGCCCCGGTGGCCTCGGAAGAGGAGGCCTTGGCCTTTTTGGCGGCGAACCGCGAGCCCCAGGCCACTCATAACGGCTTTGCCTACAAACTGGGCCACCTCTACCGTTTCTCCGACGACGGCGAGCCCACAGGCACCGCGGGCAAACCCATCCTTCACGCCATTGAGGCCCAGGGGCTGGACGGGGTGGTGGTCCTGGTGGTGCGCTACTTTGGGGGCATCAAGCTGGGGGCCGGGGGGTTGGTGCGGGCCTATGGGGGTGTGGCCGCCGAGGCCTTGCGGCGAGCCCCTAAGGTGCCCCTCGTGGCGTGGGCGGAGGTGCGCTTTTGGGTGCCTTTCTCCGAGGTGGGCCGGGTGCACGGGCTCTTACGCTCCCGCTCCCTTGCGGTGACGGAGGAATACCGGCCGGAAGGGGTGCGCTTTTGCGTGCGGCTTCCTGCCGGGGAAAAGGAGGAGGTTTTGCGGGAGGTGAGGAACCTCACCCGGGGGCAGGTCCGGGCAGAGGACTAGGGTAGCATAAGGGCGATGCTGCCCCTTTTTGAGCCCAAGGGCCGGGTCCTTTTGGTGGATGGCCACCACCTGGCCTACCGCACCTTCTTCGCCCTCAAGGGCCTCACCACCAGCCGCGGCGAGCCGGTGCAGGCGGTGTACGGCTTTGCCAAAAGCCTCTTGAAGGCCCTCAAGGAGGATGGGGATGTGGTGATGGTGGTTTTTGACGCCAAGGCCCCCTCCTTCCGCCACCAGGCCTACGAGGCCTACAAGGCGGGGCGGGCCCCTACGCCAGAGGATTTCCCCCGGCAGCTTGCCCTCATCAAGGAGCTGGTGGACCTTCTGGGGCTGGTACGCCTCGAGGTCCCAGGCTTTGAGGCCGACGACGTCTTGGCCACCTTGGCCAAAAGGGCGGAACGGGAAGGCTACCAGGTGCGCATCCTCACCGCCGACCGGGACCTCTACCAGCTCCTATCGGACCGGATCGCCATCCTGCACCCGGAAGGGTACCTCATCACCCCCGAGTGGCTTTGGGAAAAGTATGGCCTGAAGCCCTCCCAATGGGTGGACTACCGGGCCCTGGCCGGGGACCCTTCCGACAACATCCCCGGGGTCAAGGGGATCGGGGAGAAGACGGCGGCCAAGCTGGTCCGGGAATGGGGGAGCCTGGAAAACCTTTTGCGGAACCTGGACCAGGTGAAGCCCGCCCACCTTCGCGAGAAGATCCAGGCCCATCTGGAGGACCTGCAGCTTTCCTTGGAGCTTTCCCGGGTGCGCACGGACCTGCCCTTGGAGGTGGACTTTGCCCAGCGCCGGGAGCCGGACCGGGAGGCCCTCAAAGCCTTTTTGGAAAGGCTTGAGTTTGGCAGCCTCCTCCATGAGTTTGGCCTTTTGCAAAGCCCCATAGCGGCGGAGGAAGCCCCTTGGCCACCTCCCGAAGGGGCTTTCGTGGGGTTTGTCCTCTCCAGGCCTGAGCCCATGTGGGCCGAACTCAGGGCCCTGGCGGCGGCCTTGGAGGGGCGGGTGTACCGGGCGGAAAACCCGTTGGCCGCCCTGGGGGAGCTTGGGGAGGCCCGGGGCCTACTGGCCAAGGACCTGGCGGTGGTGGCTTTAAGGGAAGGGATCCCCCTGGTGCCTGGGGATGACCCCATGCTCCTCGCCTACCTTCTGGATCCCGCCAACACCACCCCCGAGGGGGTGGCCCGGCGCTACGGGGGGGAGTGGACGGAGGAGGCGGGGGAAAGGGCCCTTCTTGGCGAAAGGCTCCATGCCGCCCTCCGGGAGCGGCTTGGGGGGGAGGAGCGGCTACTTTGGCTTTACCAGGAGGTGGAGAAACCCCTATCCCGGGTCCTGGCCCACATGGAGGCCACGGGGGTGCGGCTGGATGAGGCCTATCTGAGGGCCCTTTCCCTGGAGGTGGAGGCGGAGCTTAAGCGGCTGGAGGAGGAGGTCCATCGCCTGGCGGGGCACCCCTTTAACCTGAACTCCCGGGACCAGCTGGAAAGGGTCCTCTTTGACGAGCTGGGGCTTCCCCCCATCGGCAAGACGGAGAAGACGGGAAAGCGCTCCACCAGTGCCGCGGTCCTCGAGGCCCTGCGGCATGTCCACCCCATCGTGGAGCACATCCTCCAGTACCGGGAGCTGGCCAAGCTGAAGGGCACCTACATTGACCCCCTCCCCGGCCTGGTCCACCCCAAGACGGGCCGGCTCCACACCCGCTTCAACCAGACGGCCACCGCCACCGGGCGCTTGAGCAGTTCCGACCCCAACCTGCAAAACATCCCCGTGCGCACCCCTTTGGGCCAGCGGATCCGCCGCGCCTTCATCGCGGAGGAGGGGTGGACCCTGGTGGCCTTGGACTATAGCCAGATAGAGCTCCGGGTTTTGGCCCATCTTTCCGGGGACGAGAACCTGATCCGGGTCTTCCAGGAGGGGCAGGATATCCACACCCAAACCGCCAGCTGGATGTTTGGGGTGCCTCCCGAGGCCGTGGACCCCCTGATGCGCCGGGCGGCCAAGACCATCAACTTCGGCGTGCTCTACGGGATGTCCGCCCACCGGCTTTCGGGGGAGCTTTCCATCCCCTACGAAGAGGCGGTGGCCTTCATAGAGCGCTACTTCCACAGCTACCCCAAGGTGCGGGCTTGGATTGAGAGGACCCTACAGGAGGGGCGGGAGCGGGGCTATGTGGAAACCCTTTTTGGCCGTAGGCGTTACGTGCCCGACCTTACCTCCCGGGTCAAGAGCATCCGGGAGGCCGCGGAGCGCATGGCCTTCAACATGCCGGTGCAGGGGACGGCGGCGGATCTCATGAAGCTGGCCATGGTGAGGCTCTTCCCCAGGCTGGAGGCCCTGGGGGCCCGGATGCTTCTTCAGGTGCATGACGAGCTGGTGCTCGAGGCCCCCAAGGACCGGGCGGAGGAGGTGGCCCAAGAGGCCAAGGGGATCATGGAGGGGGTGTGGCCCTTGGCGGTGCCCCTGGAGGTGGAGGTGGGCATCGGGGAGGACTGGCTTTCCGCCAAGGCCTAGGGGCGGTAGGCCTCCTCCGGGGTGGGCTCCATCTCCGGGCAGGGAAGGCGGATGCGGGACCCTACTGGAGGCGCAGGCGGGCCTCGAGGACCCGGAGCCCCCGGGCCGAGGCCGTGCCCCTCGGGTGACCTGGGGGGCCTTGGGGTATAGTCTTCCCCATGAGGCGCTACTTTGGCACCGACGGGGTGCGGGGGGAGGCGGGCAAGCCCCCCCTGACCCCCGGGTTCGTCCTCAGGCTTGGCCAGGCGGCGGGGGCCTACTTCCGCCAAGTGGACCCTAGGCCGGTGGTCCTTCTGGCCAAGGACACCCGGGAGTCCAGCGACCTCCTGGAGGCCGCCTTGGCGGCGGGGCTCATGAGCCAGGGGGTCCGGGTGGAGCACCTGGGGGTGCTACCCACCCCCGGGCTTGCCTACCTGACCCGGCACCTTAAGGCCAGCGCCGGGGCCATGATCTCCGCCAGCCACAACCCCTACCAGGACAACGGCATCAAGTTTTTTGGGCCCGAGGGGGAGAAACTTCCCGATCCGGTGGAGGAAGAGATAGAAGCCCTCCTGGAGGAGGACCATCCCACCCGGGGTATCGGCACCGTGGGGGATTTCCGGGAAGCGGAGAGGATGTATCTGGACTTCCTCCTCTCCCACGCCCCCGACCTTTCGGGCCTCAAGGTGGGCCTGGACCTGGCCCACGGGGCCACCTACCGCCTGGGTCCGAAGCTTTTCCAACGGGCGGGGGCCGAGGTGATGGCCTTCTTCAACACCCCCGATGGGCGCAACATCAACAAGGGGTGTGGCGCCACGGATCCCAAGGCCCTTTCCCGCTTCGTGGTGGAGCTGGGTCTGGACCTGGGCATCGCCTGGGATGGGGATGGGGACCGGGTGCAGTTCCTGGACCGCAAGGGCCGGCTTTTCCACGGGGACCACATCCTCTACCTCGCGGCCTTGGCCTATGGGGAAAAGGGGGTGGTGGGTACGGTGATGAGCAACATGGGCCTCGAGGTGGCCCTGAGGGAAAAGGGCCTTAGCTTCCACCGGGCGGCGGTGGGGGACCGGTACGTCCTGGAGGTGATGAAGGAAAAAGGGCTTTACCTGGGCGGGGAACCCTCGGGCCACGTGATCTTTCTCCGGCACCACACCACGGGGGATGGTCTTCTCACCGCCCTCCTCACCCTCAAGGCCCTGCGGGCTTTGGGAGGGGATCTTGCCGAATGGTACGAGGCCTTGCCCATGTACCCCCAGGTGCTTTTGAACGTCCGGGTCTCGGACAAGAAGAAGGTCATGGACCATCCGAGGCTCCAGGAGGCGGTGCGGGAGGCCGAGGAAAGGCTTGAGGGCTTCGGCCGGGTGAACGTACGCCCTTCGGGCACCGAGCCCGTGGTGCGGGTGATGGTGGAGGCCAAGGAGGGGGCCGAGGAGGTGGCCCGGGAGCTCGCGGATCTGGTTTCCCGCTTGGACCGGGAGTAAGCTTTAGGTGGTGAGTTACGGAAGGGCCCACCTCGAGGAGCGCCTTAAGCGGGCGCTGGCCGAGGCCATCCATGGCCTGGAAGACCCCCGGCTCTTTCTCCTCACCGTGGAAGCGGTGCGCCTTTCCCCCGACGGCAGAGTCCTTACGGTGTACGTGGAAGCTTTCCGTGACGAGGAAAGGGCCTTGGCGGCCTTGGGCCACGCCGAGAGAAGGCTCCTTTCCGCCATCGCCCGGCGGGTGCGCCTGCGCCACCTGCCTCGCCTGGAGTTTGTGCCGTGGAGAGCGAGACCCGCATAAAGGTGCGGTATGCGGAGACCGACCAGATGGGGGTGGTCCACCACTCCGTGTATGCGGTGTACTTGGAGGCGGCCCGGGTGGAGTTTCTGGAGAAGGCGGGCCTGCCCTACCACCAGGTGGAGGCCAGGGGGGTGTTTTTCCCCGTGGTGGAGCTGGGTCTAACCTTTCGCGCCCCCGCCCGCTTTGGGGAGGAGGTTTTGGTGCGAACCCGCCTGGCCCAGCTTTCCCGGCGGGACCTCCTTTTCCGCTACCGGGTGGAACGGGGCGGGGCCCTTCTGGCCGAAGGCTTTACCCGGCATCTGTGCCAGGTGGGGGAGAAGGCTGGCCGCATTCCGGAGGACATCTACCAAGCCTTGAGTGTGCTACACTTAGGATAGCATTGTGGGCATGAGCCACGACCCCTTCACGCTTTTTGAGCGCCACATCAACCCTGGACTGGCAGGCCTCCTCCGCTTCACCGGTCTGGACCGGATAGAGTCCCATGCGGAAGGCCCCTACGTCTGGGATACCACGGGTAAGCGCTACCTGGACTTCTTGGGCCTCTACGGCACCTTGAACCTGGGCCACCGCCATCCCCGGGTGGTGGCGGCGGTTAGGGCCCAACTGGAGCGCATGCCCATGTCGGTGCGGGTTTTGGTGTCCGAGCCCACGGCCAGGCTGGCGGCCAAACTGGCGGAGATCACGCCCGAGGGCTTGGAGATGGTCTTTTTCGGCAACTCGGGGGCGGAGGCGGTGGAGGCGGCCTTCAAGCTGGCCCGGGCCTACACGGGGAAGCCGGGCATCGTCACCACCGAGGGGGGGTTTCACGGCAAGACCATGGGGGCCCTTTCCCTCACCCCCAGGCCCCAGTACCAAGACCCCGCCAAGCCCCTGCTCCCCGGGGTCAAGGTGGTGCCCTATGGGGACCTGGAGGCCTTGGAGGCGGCCATAGACGGGGAGACGGCCGCGGTGATCGTGGAGCCCATCCAGGGAGAGGGGGGCATCCGGGTGCCCCCCGAAGGGTACCTCAAGGGGGTGCGGGAGCTAACCCGGAAAAAGGGCGTTCTCATGATCGCCGACGAGGTGCAGACCGGCCTTGGGCGCACGGGGAGGCTTTTTGGGGTGGACTGGGAGGAGGTGGCCCCCGACCTCATGACCCTGGCCAAGGCCTTGGGGGGCGGGGTGATGCCCATCGGGGCCTGCGTGGGTAGGAGGGAGGTCTTTGAGATCTTCCGGCAAAACCCCCTCTTCCACTCCTCCACCTTTGGTGGCAACCCCTTGGCGGCGGCGGCGGCCTTGGCGGCCATTGAGGTGACCCTGGAGGAGAACCTGCCGCAAAGGGCCTTGGAGATGGGAAGGTACCTGATGGAGGGCCTCCAGGCCCTTAAGGCCCAGTACCCTCACCTCATAGAGGAGGTCCGGGGCCGGGGCCTGATGCTGGGGGTGGAGTTTACCGATGCGGACATCGGTGCCCTGGTGGTGGCGGAGCTGGCGGAGAGGGGGGTGATCACCGCCTTTGGCCTCAATAACCCCAAGGTGGTGCGCCTCGAGCCCCCCCTGATCATCGGCAAGGAGCATGTGGACGAGGCCCTTTCGGCCTTCTCGGAGAGCCTGGAGGCCACGGAGAAGGCCCTGGAGGACCTCCTGGGATAGGATGCGGGAAACACTACTGGAGCTTTTCAAAAAGACCGGGAAGCCCCATCGCCTGGAGGAAATCCTCAGGCGCTTCGGGTTGGAAAAGCGGGAGGCCAAGGCCTACCTGAAGGCCCTGGTACGGGAGGGCCTTCTGGAGAAGAAGGGAAGCCAGTACTTTTTGCCCAACCGGGTGCAGGGGCCCATTAGCCTGCACCGGGATGGCTACGGCTTCGTGCGCCTTCCCGAGAAGGACCTTTTCATCCCCCCAGGCTATACGGGGGAGGCCTGGCCGGATGACCTGGTGGAGGCCCGGGTCATGCCCCCGGGCCGGGACGGGAGGCCCTGGGGGGTGGTGGAGCGCGTCCTGAAGCGGGCCCGGGAGCGGCTCGTGGGTACCCTGGATTTCCGTAAGGGGTATGCCGTGCTCCTCCCCGATGAGCCGGGGCTTCCGGAACTGAGGCTACTTCCCGAGGGGCTTCATGGCCTCAAGCGGGGGAGCCGGATCGTGGTCAAGGTGCACTACCACCGGCGTCCCTATGGGGAGTTCTTGGAGTACCTGGGCGAGGGGGACGCCCCGGAAACGGAAACCGAGGCGGTGATCGCCAAGTATGGCCTGAGGGCCGAGTTCCCGGAGGAGGTGCTAAAGGAAGCGGAGGCCATCCCCCTGGAGATCCCCGAGGCCGAGCTCAGGAGGCGGCAGGACTTCCGCCACCTAAGGGTTTTCACCATTGACGGGGTGGACGCCAAGGACTTTGACGACGCCATCCACCTGGAGGTGCTGCCCACCGGCTACCGGGTGGGGGTGCACATCGCCGACGTTTCCCATTACGTGAAGGAGGGTAGCCCCCTGGACCAGGAGGCGCTTCAGCGAGGGACCAGCGTCTACCTACCGGGGCGGGTTTTGCCCATGCTACCCGAAAGGCTTTCCAACGGGGTCTGCTCCTTAAAGCCCCATGAGGACCGCCTGGTGCTCTCGGTGTTGGTGGATTTGGACCAGGAGCTCCACATCCAGCGGGTCCGCTTCGCCGAAGGGGTGATAAGGAGCGTGGCCCGCCTCACCTACACCGAGGTGGAGGCCTTTGCCGAGGGGTTTGGCCTGCCCGAGGAGCACGCCTTCTTGGCCCAGGACCTGAAGGAGCTTCTGGACCTCACCCAGAGGCTTAGGCAAAAGCGCCTCGAGGCGGGGTCCTTGGACTTCAGCTTTCCCGAGGTCAAGGTGGAGGTGGAAAACGGCACCCTGCACCTCATCCCCCAGGAGGAGCCCAGGGCGCGAAGCCTGATTGAGGAGCTCATGCTCCTCGCCAACCAGGTGGTGGCCGAGCACCTGGTGAAAAAGGGGCTGCCTGGGCTCTTTCGGGTGCACGAGGAGCCCTTGGAGGAGGCCTACGGGAAGCTCCGCACCGCCTTGGCCCGGCTGGGGTACGCCCTGCCGGAGAAGCTCTCTGCCAAGGCCTTGCAACGGGTGCTTCTGGAGGCCAAGGGGCGCCCGGAGGAGCCCGTGGTGGCCAACCTGGTCCTGCGCTCCTTGCGCCTGGCCCGGTATGCCGCCGAGAACCTGGGGCATTTCGGCCTGGCCATGGAGCACTACCTGCACTTCACCAGCCCCATCCGCCGCTACCCCGATCTGGTGGTGCACCGGGTGCTGAAGGCCATCCTCCGGCGCAGCCTCACCCCGGCCAAGAAGGCCCGCTGGCAGGAGACCTTCCCCGCCATCGCCGAGCAGGCCTCGGAGATGGAGAGGAAGGCGGAGGCGGCGGAGAGGGAGCTCACCAAGTACTACATGGCCAAGTGGGCGGAGCTCCACCTGGGGGAGCGCTTCCGGGGCAAGGTGACCGGGGTGGCCAGCTTTGGCGCCTTTGTCATGCTGAGAAACGGGGTGGAAGGCCTGGTGCGCCTCGAGGCCCTAGGCCCTTACACCTATAGCGAGGAGGCCCTGGCCCTTTTGGGCCCTAAGGGCAAGAGAATCCGCCTAGGGGACGAGATGGAGGTGGTGATTGCCGCCGCCAATCCCCGGCTTCGGCAAATAGACTTCCTGCCCTACCGGGAGGAGGTCCATAAGGAGGAGGCCCGGGCCAAGCCGGCCCGGGGGAAAGAGGCCAAGGAGGTAGCCATGCGCAAAGTGGTAGGACCGCCCAAGGATAGGAACCGCGACGACCGGCCGGAAAGGGCCACGGTGAACACCGTCTACTTCGGGGAGTGGACCCCCAAGGACGAGGGCCCCGTGCATCGTCCGGCGGAAACCCGCACCAGAAGGCGCCGCCGGCGCCGCTAAAGGACCAGGGTTCCCGCCCCCACGGCGGAGAGGGTGGGGGCCTCGAGGTCCAGGCGGTAGGCCAGAACCTGCCCCTTCCTGCCGGCTAGGAGGGGGGCTAGGCTTCTCACCACCTCCACCGCGTCCACGCGGGTGGGGTTGGCCCCCAGATGGGCCAAAGCCGCCTCCACCTCCCCTTGGGCCAGCTTCTCCAGAAACCCTAGGTCCCGTCTCCTGGCCTCCTCTGCCAGGGGACGGGAAAGGGGGGGATCGCCAAAGCGCGGCCCCACGTGGGAAAGGTCCACCGCCAGCACCAGGAGGCCGGGGTAGTCCCGGAGGACCACCCGCAAGGCTTCCCCCAGCTCAAGGCCCCCCCGGCCCACCAAAAGGGGCAGGACCTTGGCCTGGGGAAAGACCCCCTTGAGGAAGAAGAGGGGTAGCTCTAGGCTGTGCTCCTCCCGGAAGGCCAGGGGTGTGTTGAAAAGCTCGTAGGGGAGGAGGGTGTCTAAGGCCTGGAGGGCAGGGAGGTCGGGGAGGGCGGGGCCGAAGGGGGTGTGGAAGGGAACGGGGAGGGCCGCGGCCTTTTCCCCGAGGGGCCGGTGGGCCACCCCCACCAGGTAGAGGCGTTCCGGCGGAGGCAGGCTTTCCAGGGCCGCCAAGGCGGCCCCGTAGACCTCGGGCACCCGGCTGGGTTCCAGGTGGGGTAGGAGGAGGACCTCGGGGCGGGGCCCGGCTTCCCCAGGGAAGCTGGCCCGGAAGGCCTCGAGGAAGGCTTTGGCCTCCTCCTGCCCGGCGGGGTAGGAGAGGCCCGAAAGGCGCATGGGGCGCTCCTTTTTCAGCTTGTCCTCTTCCTCCTTAAGCCGCCTCTCCACTTCCTCGGTAAGTAGGAGCCCAGCCTCCTCCAAGGCCTTGAGCAGCTCCTCCAACTCCTTCTTAGGTACCAGTACCCCGTGGGCTTTAAATACCTCCTCCTGCACCTCCTCCAGGGTGCGTCCCTCCAGGAGGGAGAGGAGAAAAAGCCCTCCTTCCGTAAGGGCCAGGGGTTTGGCGAAGACCCCGTAGGGGTCGGAAACCAGAAACCCCCCCTCAATAGGGGTGATCTGGGGTTCCCGCAGGCGTATCCGCTCCATGGCCCTTCCAATATAGGAGATAGGCCCTGGCCTCCTCTGGGGTTGTCACCCGTCCTTCCACCTGGGCCAGGAGGAGGGCTTCCAGGGCCTTTCCCACCAGGGGGCCGGGCCTAAGGGAAAGGAGGGCCATCACCTCCTGCCCGGAAAGGAGGGGACGGGTGGGCAGGGGCTGGGACAAGGCCTTCTGGTAGGCTTCCAAGACCCCCCAGGCCTCCTCCTCCACCCCCCGTGTGCCCAGGCGGTCTGCGGCCATGAGGTAGACCAGGTGGGGCAGGAGGTCCTTTCGGCGGAAGAGGAAGCGCCGCAGGGCTTTGGCCTCGTCCGGTAACCGGTCCATGTGGCGGCGCACCAAAGCCTCCACCTTTTCCACGGCCTCCTGGGGAAAACGGAGCCAAAGGAGGGCGGCCTTGGCCATCTCCGCTCCCACCTCCGCATGCCCCAGGAAGCGGAAGCGGCCCACCTGGGGGTCAAAGCGGCGGGTTAAGGGCTTGCCCACGTCGTGGAAAAGGGCGGCCAGCCGGGCCTCCAAAGGCGCCTCCGGCCAAAGCCAAAGGAGGTGGAAGACCACGGAAAGGGTATGCCGCCAGGCGTCCAGGTGGTGGACCCCGCCTTGCTCCAGTCCCACCAAAAGGCGGAGTTCGGGAAGATAAGGGTCCAAAAGCCCCACCCTTTCCAGTACGTGTAGACCCCAAGCCGCCCGCGGGGATAGGAGGAGGCGGGCGAGCTCCTCCCTTACCCGTTCCCGGGCCGGCAGGGCTTCGGGGTGTCCTCTGAGGAAGCGGGCGTGGCGGGAAAGGGCGTTGCGGGTTTTCCCGGGCAGGCCCAGGCCTAGGCTGGCCGCCAGGCGCACCGCCCTTAGGCTTCGCAAGTGGTCGTGGTAAAGGTTTTCCTCCTGCACCGGGACCAGGACCTTTTTCCTAAGGTCGTCCTCCACGCCCTTTAGCCCCCACACCCGCCCCCCCTTCCAGGCCAGGGCATTCAGGCGGAAATCCCGCCCAAGGAGGTCTTCCTCCAGGCTGCCTTCCAGGGGGGAGAAGTCCAGGACGAGCTTTCCCGTCACCAGGCGGTACTGGCCCCGCTCGGGGTCCAAGGGGAAAAGGGTGCCCCCAAGGTGCCCTTGGGCTTCCTCCGCCGCCCGCACGGGGTCGGGGGCGGCGAAGTCCAGGTCCCAGGGCCTTTTCCCCAGAAGAAGGTCCCGTAAAGCACCCCCCACGGGGATGGCCCCCTTGGGGGTATAAAAGGGGAAGTCCCTATGGGCGATCGGGCGAAGCACCCCATTATTATCGGCATCACCGGGAATATCGGCAGTGGCAAAAGCACGGTGGCCTCCCTCTTGCGGGCCTGGGGATACCCGGTGTTGGACCTGGACGAGCTGGCCCAAAGGGCCAGGGAGAACAAGAAGGAGGAACTGAAAAGGATTTTCCCGGAGGCCTTTAAGGGGGAGGAGCTGGACCGGAGGGCCCTGGCCCAGATGGTCTTTTCCGATCCCGAACGGCTAAAGGCCCTGGAGGACCTCCTCCACCCGGAGATCCGCCGGCTTTTGGCCCAGGAGCTTGCCCAGCTCCAGGCTCCTTTGGTCTTCCTGGAGATCCCCCTTCTTTTTGAAAAGGGGTGGGAGGCCCGCCTGGATGGGACCCTTTTGGTGGTCGCCCCCCTGGAGGAGCGCATCCGGCGGGTGAGGGAGCGCTCTGGGCTTTCCCGGGAGGAGGTCTTGGCCCGGGAGAAGGCCCAGATGCCCGAGGAGGAGAAGAGGAGGCGGGCCACCTGGATTTTGCCGAACCGGGGGGGATTAGGGGAGTTGGAGGAGGGGCTAAGGGAGATTCTTACCCGCATCCGGGAGCGCTTTGGGCTAAGCTAGAGGGCATGCGGGTGGCCTTGGTATCGGGGGCAAGCCGGGGAATCGGGGAGGCCATCGCCCGGGCCCTCCACGGGAAGGGGTACCGGGTGGGCCTCTTGGCCCGGGACGAAGGTCGGCTTCAGGCCTTGGCGGCGGAGCTAGGGGAAGGGGCCTTGGCCTTTCCTGGCGATGTGCGGTCTTTGGCGGATTGGCAGCGGGCGGTGGCGGGCCTTTTGCAGGCCTATGGCCGGCTGGACCTCCTGGTGAATAACGCCGGTATCGGTCTGCAAAAGCCCATTTCTGAGCTAAGCGAGGAGGAGCTCCGCCAGGTTTTGGACGTGAACCTGGTGGGCCCCTTTTTGGGCCTCAAGGCGGCCTTGCCGGCCCTCTTGGCCTCCAAGGGCACGGTGGTGAACATCGGGAGCCTGGCGGGCAAAAACGCCTTTAAAGGCGGGGCCGCCTACAACGCCAGCAAGTTTGGCCTTCTGGGCCTCATGGGGGCGGCCATGCTGGAGCTTAGGGAGGAAGGGGTGCGGGTGGTGAACATCCTGCCGGGCTCGGTGGACACGGGCTTTGCCGGCAATGCGGTGGGCGCCTCCTGGAAGCTTTCCCCTCTTGATGTGGCCCAGGCGGTGCTCTTTGCTGCAGAGATGCCGGAGAGGGCCTTGGTGAGCGAGATGGAGCTCCGCCCCACCCATACCGCGCCCAAGGGGGGCTAAGCTGGGAGCATGGCCTTGCCCAAGAAGCTGCAGGAAGCTTTGGACCTGATCCGCACCTTGCCCAAGGAGCTCAAAGCCCAGGTCCTCCTGGACTACGCCAAGAAGGTGCCCACCCCGCCCCAGGAAGTGGAGTTGGAACGGGTACACGAGTGCCAGACCCCTTTCTTCCTTAAGGCGGAGGTGGAGGAGGGCAGGGTTAGGCTTTACTTCTTTGTTCCCGATGAAGCCCCCACGGTGAAGGCCTTTGCGGGCCTGCTGAAGGAGGGCCTCGAGGGCGAGCCTCCCGAGACCGTGCTGGCGGTACCCCCCACCTTTTACCAGGGGGCGGGGCTGGAGGAGCTCCTCACCCCCTTGCGCCTAAGGGGCCTCGAGGCGGCCCTTTTGCGGCTGCAAGACCAAGTGCGAAGGGCCTTATAGCCATGTTCCTGGCCTTCCTCCTGGGCTACTTCCTGGGAAGCTTTCCCGTGGCCTACTGGTTCGGGGCCCTTAGGGGAAGAAACCTCCTAAGGGAAGGCTCGGGCAACCCCGGGGCCCTGAACGCCTACCGGGTCTTAGGGCTGGTGCCTGGCCTTATGGTTCTCCTCCTGGACGTCTTTAAGGGGGTTCTGGCGGTGGCCTTAGGGGAGGGGATGGCGGGGAGTCCCTTGGGGGGTCTGGCCGGAGGGGTGGGGGCGGTGTGGGGCCATACCTTTTCCCCCTGGCTGGCCTTCCGTGGCGGCAAGGGCCTGGCCACGGGGGCTGGGGTGCTTTTTGCCGTGGATCCCCGCTTGCTTTTGGGCTCCTTCCTCCTTTTTGCCCTTCTCCAAGCCCTGTTCCGAAAGCCTTACCGGGTGGCCTTGGCCATAGCCGTGGCCCAACCCCTCCTGGCGGCTTTTCTTCACCCCTCGTTCGCCTTCCTCCTCTTCGGCCTAGGGCTTGGCCTTCCCGTGGCCCTGCGCCATCTTAGGGACTGGGACCGTTAGTAGGGCAGGGGCCAGGTGCGGAAGTAGTTGCGGATCCTTCCCCATAGCCCCACAAGCCCCAAGGGTTCCAGGATCAGGAAGAACAGGATGAGAAGGCCGAAGACCACGTTGCGCCAGGCGGCCAAGGTTGCGGCGTACTGGGGTCCCAGGGCCCCCACCAGGCTATTCAGAACCTCGGGGATCAGGAGCACGAAAAAGGCCCCCAAAACCGCCCCCAGCACCGTGCCTGCCCCGCCCACGATCACCATGGCCAGGTACTGGATGCTCACGGAAAGAGGGAAGTACTCGGGGGTCACCGCCTTGTAAAGCTGGGCCAAAAGCCCCCCCGCCACCCCGGCGTAAAAGGCGGAGAGGGCGAAGGCCAGAAGCTTCACCCGCACCAGGTCAACCCCCGCCACCCGGGCGGAGAGGTCGTTGTCCCGCACCGCCATGAAGGCCCGGCCCGCCCGGGTCATGAGAAGGCGCTTGGCATAGAAGAAAAGGGGCAGGGCGAAGAGGAGGACCAGGTACCATAGCCTTTCCGGGGTGTCCAGGGAGAGGCCGAAAAGCTCGGCAGGGGGCAGGGTGCGTCCCCGGATCCCTCCCGTCACCGCCTCCCAGTTCTTGAACACGTAGTCCGCCAGAAACTGGAAGGCCAGGGTGGCGATGGCCAGGTAGACCCCTTTGATGCGCAGGGAGGGAAGGCCTAGGACCAGGCCAAAGAGAGCGGCGATCCCGCCCCCAAGCAGGATGCCCACGGGGGCCAATGGGCCAACGAGATGGCTTGCGGTGTAGGCCCCAACCCCCATGAAGGCGGCGTGGCCCAAGGAGATCTGCCCCGCACCTCCCACCAGAAGGTGCAGGCCCATGGCGCTTAAGGCGCCGATGGCCACCAGGGTGGCCACGTACATGGGGTAGGGGGAGAGAAGAAAAGGCAGGAGAAGGAGGAGAAGCAGGAAGACCCCCAAGGCCAAGCGCCCCAGGGGCGTGCTGGCGTAGGCCTCGTCCTCCCCGTAGGTTTCCCGCACCGCCCGGGCGAAGCGCCGGCTGAAGGCATCGGTCAGCCCTTTGGCAAGGCGATACATCCTAGACCTCCTGCACCTCCAAGGTGGCCTCGAGCCGCCCTTCCCCCTCCAGGTAGCGGATGGGGAGCACCACCTCCACCCGCCCACCTTCGCCGTAAAGGGCCTGGATCACCGGGCCGTAGCGGGCCTCCACCACCTGGCGCCGAACCTTGCGGGTGCGGGTGATCTCCTCGTCGTCGGGGTGGAGTTCCTTGGGAAGGATGGCGAAGCGCTGGATCCTGAGCTTTTCGGGTAGGGTCTTGTTCACCATGCGGATCTCCTCGGCGATCAGGGCTCTCACCTCGGGCCTCTCGGTAAGGGAGAGGTAGGTGGTGAAGGGAATGCCTCGCCTACGGGCCCAGTTCTGCACGTTTTCCGGATCCAGCTCTATGAGGGCGGTCACAAAGGGTTTCCCATGCCCCAGCACCACGGCCTCGCGAATGTAGGGGGAGTACTTCAGGCGGTTTTCCAAAAACTGGGGGGCAAAACGGGTGCCGTCCAAGAGGGCCCCCACCTCCTTAACCCGGCCTAGGATCACCAGGTGCCCCCGCTCGTCAAAGAAGCCGGCATCCCCGGTGCGGAAGAAGCCGTCTTCCGTGAAGCTCTCCGCGGTGGCCTTTTCCTGGCGGAAGTAGCCCTGGAAGACCTGGGGGCCTTTCACCTGGATCTCCCCCTCCTCGCTGATGCGCACCTCGGTGTGGGCAAGAGGTGGCCCCACGGTCTCGGGTGGGGCGTCCCCGGTGGCGTGGGCGGTGGTGGCGGCGGCGGTTTCCGACTGGCCATAGACCTGGCGGATGTCCAGGCCCAGGGCGCGGAAGAAGGTAAAGACCTCGGGGCCCAAGGGGGCGCCTCCGGTGACGGCGATGCGGCAGGCAGCAAGGCCCAGCCTGGCCCTTAGGGGCCTGGCGATGAGGGGGTAGAAGAGGGCCCTCTTGAGGTTCAGCCAAAGGCCCACCTTCTCCCCCCGGAACTCCCGGCTTGCCCCCTCCAGGAGGGCCCCCATCCCCACCCGGTAGAAGAAGGCCTTGAGAAGGTCGGCATCTGCCATACGGCTTTGGATGAGGCTGGCCATGTCCTCCCAAAGCCTCGGAGGGGCCAGGAAAAAGTCGGGCTGAACCTCCTTGAGGTCTTCCCTTAAGGTGGTGGGGTCCTCGGGGAAGTGTACGGTGGAGCCTTCCACCAGGCCCTGGACCACGGTGAGCATCTGCTCCCCGATCCAGGGTAAGGGCAGGTAGCTGAAAACCCAGGCGCCCCTTTGAAAGCCCAAGGCTTCCCGAAGGGCGAAGTGGCCAGCCAAGAGGTTTTCGTGGGAGAGCATGGCCAGCTTGCTCCTTCCCGTGGTGCCCGAGGTGGGGGCGAGAAGGGCGATCTCCTTGGGGTGACGCCTTTTTAAGGCCTCCTCCCCCACCCTGGGGTCCCCCAAGGCCTGGCGGAAACGCCGGACCTTGCCTTGGAAGTGGCGGGACATCCCCGCCTCCTCCCAGACCAGGACGAAGTCCAGAAGGTGCAGATGGGGATAGACCTTGTCCAGTTGCTCCTCGTCGGAAACCACGATCCCCTTGGCCCCGGTGAACTCCAGGAAGTAGCCCACCTCCTCGGGCATGGCGTCGGCGTAGATGCCCATGGGCAAGGCCCCTAGGGTCTGGGCGGCCAGCTCGGCCTCCACCCACTCGGGGGCATTGTGGCCGAGGATGGCCAGGACCTCCCCCTCCCTTAGGCCCAGGGCCCATAGCCCTCCCGCCAGGCTAAGGGTGCGATGCCAAAGGTCCTTCCAGGAGGTCTTCTGCCAGATTCCCAGCCGCTTCACCCTGAGGGCTGGGGCTTCTGGCTCCCGCTGGGCATGCTGGTACAGGTAGGCAAGAAGCGTCCCTTCCATAGCGCCTCAAGCTTGCCCCAGGTAGGCTTCCGCCACCTTGGGATCCTGGCGCACCCCTTGGGGAGGGCCATGGTAGAGCACCTCCCCGTAGGAGAGGACCAGGACTCTGTCGGAAAGCTCCAGGACTGCCCTTAGGTCGTGCTCCACCCAGAGGAGGGTTACCCCCCACTCCTCCCGGGCGTCCAGGAGAAACCGGGCCAGGTCCTGCTTCTCCTCCAAGGAAAGCCCGGCCATGGGCTCGTCCAGGAGGAGGAGTTTGGGTCGGCTGGCCAGGGCCCGGGCTACCTCCACCCGCTTTTGCAACCCGTAGGGAAGCATGCCCGCAGGGGCGTGGCGGAAGGGGGAGAGGTGGAGGTAGTCCAGGACTTCCTCGGCCCAGGCCCTAAGTTGCCATTCCCGCTCGGCCCGGGGTAGGGCCAGGGGGTAGGCGGGCAGGGCCAGCTCGGCCCCTAGCTTCACGTTTTCCAAAACGCTCATACCCCGGAAGATCTCCAGGCCCTGGAAGGTGCGGGCTAGGCCCATGCGGGCCCTATCCTGGGGGCTTTTCCCCCGCAGGTTTTGGCCCAGGAAGACCACCTCGCCCTTGTCGGGCTCATACACCCCGGAAAGCACGTTCAGAAGCGTGGTTTTCCCAGCCCCATTGGGCCCGATTACCGCGAAGAACTCGCCTTCGGCTACGCTGAACTCCACGCCCACCAGGGCCTTCACCCCCTTGAAGGAGAGGTGGAGGTTCTTGGCCTCGAGGATCACACCCACCGCTTCCTCCTTCGGTAACGCTTGGCTTGGCGGAAGCCTACCTCCTCCTTGCCTAGGTAGAACTCCATCACGTCCTGGTCTTCCTGGGCGGCTTGGGCGTCGCCTTCAAACACCACCCGGCCCCGCTCCAACACATAGACGCGGTCCACGATGGCCAGGGCTGCCCGGGCGTTTTGCTCCACCAGGAGGAGGCTCAGCCCTTTCTCCTTTCTCAGGGCGTCCAAGGTGCGCATCACTTCCTCCACCAGCTTAGGGGCCAGGCCCAAGGAGGGCTCGTCCACCACCAAGACCTTGGGGCGGGTGAGGAGGGCCATACCCAAAAGGAGCATCTGTTGCTCGCCTCCCGAGAGGTAACCCGCCTGTTCGTGGCGACGCTCGTAAAGCCTGGGGAAGCGGGCGAAGACCTCCTCCATGCCCTCCTTCAGCTCCCGGGAGGAAAGGCGATGGCCGGCGGCCACCAGGTTTTCCACGGGGGTCAGGTAGCGGAAAAGGGGGCGCCCCTCCAGGACCGCGGTAAGCCCCAAGCCCGTGATGCGCACCGGGTCTAGGTGGGTGGCCTCCTGGCCAAAGAGCCGCACATGCCCATCCAGCACCCGCCCCTCAAACTTGGGAAGAAGCCCCGCCACCGCCCGCACCAAGGAACTCTTGCCCGCCCCGTTGGGCCCCAGGAGGGCCACCGCTTCCCCTTCCCTTACCTCCAGGGAAACCCCATCCAGGGCCAGGATCACCCCCCGGTAGACCACCTTGAGGTTTTCTACGGACAGGATCATGTTTCGTTAACCTCCATGCTCAGGGAGTTTGGAGGGGGGTCCTCCGGGGCCCCTGGGGTGGCCTCACACCCTCTCAATCTGCCGCTCACCCAGTAGGCCATAGGGCCGCACCATAAGTATCAGGAGGACTACCACAAAGGGCAGGGCTTCGGTGAAGCCCGGAAGGATGGGTTCCAGGTAGCGTCCGGAAAGGGCCTCGAGGACCCCCAGGAGGAACCCCGCCAACAAGGCCCCTCCCACCGAGTCCAACCCGCCCAAGATGGCCACGGGGAAGACCTTAAGCCCAAAGAAAACCAGGTTATGCCCTACCCCGCTGGCCACGGCCAGGAGGGCCCCGGCCAGGGTGGCGAGGAGGGCGGAGATGCCCCAAACCCCCGCCAGGATCCGGGCGGTGGGGATGCCCAGGGCCAGGGCCGCCACCTCCCGCTCGGAGATGGCCCGCACCAGGACCCCATAGCGGCTTTTCCTCAGGAGCCAAAGGAGGCCCAATCCCAGGGGCAGGGCCAGAAGGAGGTTCCAGACAGCCCGGGAGGGTACGAAGGTGTCCCCCAGCTGGAAGCCCAGCTGGGGAAGTTCCCCCTGGAGGTACTTGAGGTCCGGTCCCCACAGGAGCTGCACCCCGCCGTCCAGGGCTGCGGCCAACCCGATGGTGGCCATGATCACCGCCACCACGTTCCGCCCCAAAAGCGGCCGCACAAAACCCCGCTCCACCAGGAGTCCGAAGAGAAAAGCCATGGGCAGGGCAGCCAGCATGGCCAGGGGGAGGGGCAGGAAAAGGGCGAAGGTGTAGGTGAGGTAAGCCCCTACCAGCAGGAACTCCCCGATGGCGAAGTTCACCACGCTGGTGGCCCGGTATACCAGGACGAAGCCTAGAGCCAGAAGGCCGTAAAGGGCCCCGTTGGCCAGGCCGCCGATGAGGTACGGTAAAAGGTCCGACATGGGCGTGTGGCAAGGCCCCCAGGTGCGGCCACCTGGGGGCGGGATAGGGGCTAGGCCAGTTTGATCCAGTCGGTGATGGCGTTGAAGCGGCCGTCCTTCACGCTGGCCCGGTAGAGTTTGGTGTAGGGAAGGCGATGGTTTACGAACTGGAAGTTAAGCAAGAGCCCCAGGCCGTTGTAGTCCCCCAGCTTCTCCAGGTATTCCACCACCCCGGCCCGGGTCAGCTTGCCCGCACCCGCTGCCCGGCGCATGGCCTCGGCGATGGCCAGGGCCACCGCCAGGCTGCCCATGTAGTAGGTGGGGCGGTAGGAAAGGTCGCGCCCCTTTTTCTGCCGGAACTTCCGCATCTCGTCCACGGCCGGCACCAGGGTGTCGTACCAGTAGGCGTTATGGTAGGTGACGGTGAACCCCTCGGCAGCGGGACCGGCCCGCTGGATCAGGGCCAGCTCCGCCGAGTAATACGTGCCCATAAACTGCGCCCTCAAGCCCTGTTCCCGAGCGGTGCGCAGGATCAGGGGTTCGACGGAGAGGGCGTAGCCCTGGAGGATCACGAAGTCGGGGTTGGCCCGGCGCAGGTTCAGGACGATGGGGGTGGCGTCGGTGAAGGCGGGAGGGGTTACCTCCTCGTGGACCACCTCCATGCCCAAAGCCTTGGCCCTTTCCTTGGCGTAGGGGATGGGGTCGCGACCAAACTCGGTGTTGGAGTAGACCAAGGCGATCTTAGCCCGGCCCTTCTGTAGACGGATCTGCCTTAGGAGGGCCTCCATCATGTCGTTGTAGGTGGGGCCGAAGACGAAGATGGTGGGGTAGGTCTTGGGATCGGCCAGCTCGTTGGCGAAGCTGGTGGCGGAGTAGGGAAGGCCCATGCGGGCGATCTCCGGGGCCAAGGCCTTGGAAAGGCCTGTGGAATCGCCGTAGACAAAGAGGAGCTCCTCGGGCCGCTCCCGGGACACCACCCGGTTGAAGGCAGCGGTGCCCTTAGCCACGTCGTAGCCGGTATCCTCCACAATGAGCTCCAGTTTGCGGCCGCCAACGCCCCCCAGGACCTCGTTCACGTAGTCCACCCCATCCACGAAGCCTTCGCGTCCGGCGTTACCGGCGAAGGCGAAGGGTCCGGTGAGGGGAAGGAGGGTGGCCAGCTTCACCGGCCTAGCCTGGGCGGTGGCGACATAGGGCATGCCCACCGCGGCCAGTGCACCCACACCCAGCTTCTGCAAAAACTCCCTGCGTTTCATCATGCGCCTCCTTTCGGGTTGTACTCGGTGAAACTATACCATGCCCGAAGCCGCCCGGCAAGTCCTTGTAATCGGTCAATACATCTGAGACTGGGGGACCGACTCCGCTTGCATTTTAGCCAAGAACTCCAGGGGCGCCAGCCCCCCCAGGGCCATGTGGGGCCTGCGGTGGTTGTAGTACGCCAGATAAGCGTCCAGCTCGGCCT
>NZ_CALLUR010000177.1:0-15813 GCF_938010445.1 uncultured Thermus sp. | reverse complement strand
GGGTCCACCTTGGCCCAGGTGATGTTCGGGGGGGAGTTTCCCGGTTCCGAGAAGGCCATTCCCCGGCTCTATAGCCTTCATGTCCTCTGGCTCCCCCTGCTTCTCATGGCCCTCATCGGGGGGCACATGGCCATCATGATGAAGCAGAAGCACACCCAGCCCCGCTATGCGGAAAGGGTGGCCCCGGGAAGAATCCTTGGCGTGCCCATGTACCCCCAGCAGCTGGTGATGATGGGCATCCTCTTCGCCCTCTACGTGGGCATCATGACCCTGATCGCCGGGGCTTTCCTTGCCCACCCCATCGAGGCCTTTGGCCCGCCCACCCCCAACACCCCCGCGGTCAAGCCCGACTGGTACTTCCTCTGGATCTACGGCATCCTGCAGATCATCCCTTCCACCTGGGAGTTCCACCTCTTCGGGGCCACCGTTGGGCCGGAGTTCATCGGGGGGGTGTTGATCCCGGGGATCCTGGGCCTGGTGGGCCTCCTTTTGCCCTTCCTGGACACCCGCAAGGACAAGATGCGCTACATGGAACTCCCCTCGCAGCACCCGGTGCGCACCAGCGTGATCCTGGCCCTTCTGGTCTTCTTCCTCATGACGACGCTGGCCGGGTACAAGATTGACTTCCAGCAGCAGGGCTCCCTCCTGGGGAACAACGCCATGCTTTGGACCCTGGTCCTGGGTGGGCCCTTGCTCACCTACATCGTCTCCTACACCCTGCTCCGCATCTTCTTCGGGAAGGAGGAAGCCCCCCACAAGGCCTAGATAGGGTTAGAAGAAGGGCCCCCGCCACAGGCGGGGGCCCTAGCGTTTCCCTCCGGCCTAAGAGGACTTTTCCTCCTCGAGGCCCAGGCTGGCCAGAAGATCGCCGTAGAGGTCTCCAAGCTTCACGCTGGCGCTGGCCGTGGGCACTGCGGAGGCATCGTACAGGTTGTACTCGGCCACGGCTCCGTACTCGTACTCCCGGCGCTCCTCCCGGCGGGGTCCGGGCTTCCTCTTGCCCCGGGCCTCCTTGCCCTTGGCCCGACGGGGCCGCTCCTCCTCGGCCTTGGGAGGGGGCGGGGGCAGAAGGCGCTTGCGGGAGAGGGAGATGCGCTGCTCCACGGGGTCTATGTTGAGGACCACCACCTCCATCTCCTCCCCCTTCTTGAAGAGGGCGGCGGGGTTTTCAATGCGGGCGTGGTCCAGCTCGGAAATATGGACCAGGCCCTCCATGCCCGGCTCCAGCTCCACGAAGACCCCAAAGTCCGTGATCCCGGTGATGCGGCCTTTGACCACGGTACCCGGGGGGTACTTCTCCGTCAGGAGCTGCCAGGGGTCGGGCTGGGTCTGCTTGAGGCCCAAAGAGAGGCGGCGCTCGGCTGGGTCCAGCCTCAAGACCACCGCCTCCACCTCCTCCCCTTCCTTCACCACCTCGGAGGGGTGCTTGGGCCTTTTGGTCCAGGAAAGCTCGGAGATGTGGATGAGCCCCTCGAGGCCCGGCTCCACCTCCACAAAGGCCCCGAACTGGGTGAGGCCCACCACCTTGCCCCGGACCCGGCTTCCCACCGGGTACTTCTCGGCCACCGTGACCCAGGGATCGGGGATGAGGGCCTTGATGGAAAGGTTCACCCGCTCCTTCTCCGGGTCCACGGAAACCACCTGGGCCCGCACCTTCTGGCCCTTGTGGATCACCTCTTTGGGGTGGTTAAACCGCCCCCAGGTGATCTCGGAACGGTGCACCAGGCCGTCCACCGGACCCAGGTTCACAAAGGCCCCGAAGTCGGTGACGTCCACCACCGTACCCTCCACCACCTGCCCGGGCTGGAGGCTCTGGAAAAAGGCCTCCTTGGCCCGTTTTTGCTCCTCTTCCAGAACCACCCGGCGGGATAGCAGAACCCGTCCCTTTTTGCGGTTAAACTCGATGATCTTCACCAGGATCTGCTGGCCCACGTAGGCATCCAGGTTGGGGATGCGCTTGAGGTCCAGCTGCGAAGCAGGGATGAAGGCGGATACACCATCCAGGTCGGCAATCACGCCTCCCTTGACCTTCTCCTTGACGGTGACGGTCACCGGCTCGCCCTTCTCATAAAGCTCCCGGATGCGGTCCCAGTGCTCCGTGGCCTCCACCTTTTTACGGGAAAGGAAGACCTGGCCGGTTTCCGGATCCACCTTGGTGACCTGGACCCGCACCAGATCCCCAGGCTTCAGAAGGGCCTTTAACTCCTCTTCAGGAAGGGACTTCTCCGTAAGTTCGTTAAAGGGGATGATGCCTTCCGTCTTCGCGCCGATATCTACCGCCACACCCTCTGAGCCCACCAAGACCACCTTGCCCGTCAGGACCTGCCCGGGGCGCACGCGTTTTTCCAAGCGGGCCTCGGTCTCCTGCAGGGCCTCTTCCATGCTGAAGGCCTTGTCTGGGGTCAAGTTGGCTTCGCTGACCTGGGTCGCCTTTTCTTCCATGCCGCCTCTTTCCTCCTTACGCGCCTTCTAGGGAAGGCGGGCGCATCTTGCGCACGTCCACACGAAAAGGAGGGGGAGAAGCCTCACTCCCCGCTTCCGTGGGAACCGGCCCCGAAGGGCATACCCTTCCTTTATACCACGGGGAGGCCCCCTTGCCAAGAGGCACCAGGCCCCAAGGGGTTGCGCCATAATGGGCCCATGGAAACCCTAGCCTGGATGCAGGCGAAGCTACCCGAGTTTTTAAAGGACCTCGAGGCCTTCGTGCGCCGGGAATCCCCCTCCAAGGACCCGAAGGGCCTTCAGGAAGCTGCCGCCTTCTTGGAAGAAGCCTTCGGGCCTCTCCAGGGGCGGCTTTCCCGTAAAGATACCCCCCTAGGCCCCATCCTCCTTTTGAAGCGGGAAGGGGAAGGAAACCCGATCCTCATCCTCTGCCACTACGACACCGTCCACCCTAAGGGAAGCTTCCCCGAGCCCTTCCGCCTGGAAAGGGACCGGGCGGTAGGCCCTGGGGTCTACGACATGAAAGGGGGTATTATCGCCCTGCTCTATGCCCTCCGCCACGCGGAGGCCAGCGGCAGGAGGCTTCCGGCCTTGGAAATCCTCTTCACCCCCGACGAGGAAATCGGCTCCAAGGAAAGCCGGCCCCTGATTGAGGCGGCAGCGAAGAAGGCCCGGGCTGCCTTGGTCCTGGAGCCTCCCACGGCGGAAGGGGATCCCAAGGTAGCCCGAAAGGGGGTGGGGCTCTACCGCCTTAAGGCCCTGGGCAAGGCCGCCCACCAGGGGGTGGAGCCGGAAAAGGGGGTGAACGCCATCCTGGAGCTTGCCCATCAGATCGTGAAGGTGGCGGCCCTCGAGGACCGGGAGAAGGGCACCACCCTGGGCCTCAACGTGGTGGCAGGAGGCACCGTAAGCAACGTGGTGGCCGAGGAGGCCTGGGTGGAAATAGACCTCAGGGCCTGGACCCTGGAGGAGGTGAAGCGGGTGGAGGAAAGCCTAAAACATCTGACCCCTGTCCTCCCTGGGGCCAGGCTGGAGCTTTCTGGGGGACTAAACCGCCCCCCCATGGAGCCCACCGCGGAAAGCCTGGCCCTCTTTGAGAAGGCCCGGGCCATTGGGGAAGCCCTGGGGCTTTCCCTGCGCCCAGGGCGGGTGGGCGGGGGCTCGGATGGCAACTTCACCGCTGCCCTGGGGGTGCCCACCCTGGATGGCCTCGGCCTCCTTGGGGGCGATGCCCACCAGAAGACCGAGTATGTGGTGGTCTCGGAGATCCCCCGGCGCGTGACCCTCCTGGCCGAACTCCTCTACGCCCTATGAGCCTTCCCCCTTCCGCAAAAAGGGTACAGCATGCCCTGGAGGAAAAGGGGTACGCCCACCTGCGGGTGGTGGCGCTACCCGCCTCCACCCGCACCGCCCAAGAAGCCGCTGAGGCCGTGGGAGCCCACGTGGGGCAGATCGTAAAAAGCCTGATCTCTATGGGAACCAGGCCTTATCTCTTCCTGGTGAGCGGCCGAAACCGTCCGGACCTCCCCAAAGCCCAAAGGGCAGCGGGCGAGACCCTCCGGCGGGCTACCCCCGAGGAGGTGCGCCTCCATACCGGTTACGGCATCGGCGGGGTACCCCCCGTGGGACACCCCACCCCTCTCCCCACCTTTTGCGACGAGGACCTCCTGGCCTACCCCCGGGTTTGGGCCGCAGGGGGTACACCAAACGCCCTCTTCTCCCTGACCCCCGGGGAGCTCCTGGCCCTCACAGGGGCCCGGGTGGCGGATTTAAAGGAGGCCTAGCGTGTGGTACTTCCGCAAAGATCCCCACGTGAAGCCCGAAGGCCCCTTGGCCTTCCGGGTTAGGGTGCGCACCCAAAGCGGCGAGGTGGTGGAGCTCAGGCTCTCCAAATCCACGGAGATAAGCCCCGTGGAGGGAGGCTATTACGTGCGCAAGGAAATCGTGGCCCCCAAAAGCCTGGACCGGGCGGTGCTGGAGATCTGGTTTGATACCCGTTATCGTCCCACGCGGAAAAGTGTTGAGGGGGGTGAGCTTATACCTATCCGGGAATGGATGGGCTAGAATGGGGCCATGGAAAAAGTGCTGCTCCTTTTAGGCCTTGTGGTGATGGCCTATAACGTCCTTTACGGGTTCCGGCTAAAGCGGGTCATCCCCGGAGGGGTCATGGGGGAAAGGGGTGGGCAGATGCTGGGGCTCATCGTCTTCTTCGCCGTGGCGTACCTGGTGGTGCTCTTCCTTACCTGGAACGAGTCCAGTAGCCTTCTCCTCCTTCTCCTTTCCCTGATCCTTCTCCTGGGGGCAGTCTTCGTCTACCTGGTCCTGCGCCTGGTGGACGCCATCGTGGCCTCCTTGTAGCCATGGTCTTCCGCCGCAACCCTAACCCTCCGGAAACCGACTGGAAACCCACCCCCGAGGAGTGGCGGGTCTACACCCTCTGCGACGGCCGGCGCACCGAAGAGGAGGTGGTGGGGGAAAGCGGCCTGGGAGACGAAGCCTACGTCATCCTGGCTGCCCTTCTCAAGCGGGGCCTGATCCTGCCCGTGGAGGGTCCCAAGGAGCTTTGCCAAAAGCTGGTGGGCCTCCTCAAGACCCGGCTCGGCCCCAAAGCGGAACCTTTTGTAACCCGGCTGGAGGGATGCCAAAGCCGGGAGAGCCTCGAGGAGGAGGCCCTCCGGGTGGCCCTAAAGGTTAAGCTCACCCTGGACCGCAAGACCGGGGAAGAGTTGGAAAGGGCCATACGGCAGCTCTTCCACTGATGCCCAGGTGGGGTGGAGGGCGCCGCCAAGGTAGAGAAAAAGGGGGTGTGGAGGGCTATGATCCCCCAGCTTGCAAACCGGGGATACATGGACTCCCCACATCCGTCGGCGATCCGTTTGGAGCAGGAGCCCCAGGGAGGCTGGTAGGCAGGTCCTGGGGGTAGACCCTAGACACACGAGCCAAGATTGCCCAGCATGTGGGCACCGGGAGAAGAGTCCTTTGTGGGTCAGGGAGTTTCCCTGCCCCTCCTCTGGGACTCCTCTTCACCAAGACGTGGCTGCGGCCATCAACATCTTGGCCAGGGCTTGGACGGAGCCTGCGGGGACGGGTTTACACCAAAAGCCGAGGTCACGGGCGAAGCCCGTGTCTTGCGGCCCCCCTCTTTAGAGGGGGGAGTCGTCACCGAGGAGGTATCCAAGGCTCTCCACGGAAGAAGCCGTAGACCAAGCGGCCCACCACCGGCCCCAACAGGATGAGGCCCAGGAGGTTGGGAATGGCCATAAGGCCGTTTAGGGTGTCGGAGATGGCCAAGAAGGCCTCGAGGCCCCCCAAGGGCCCCACGAAGGCCAAAACGGCAAAGGTAAGGCGGTAGGGCCAGCGGATCCCCTCGCCGAAGAGAAAGGCCGCCGCCTCTTCCCCGTAAAACCCCCAGGAAACCATGGTTCCTAGGGCGAAGACCGCCACGGTCACGGCCAGGATAGGCCCGCCCAGGGGATGGGCTTGGAAGAGGGCGCTGGCGGCCTCGGCCGCACTCCCTCCCTCTCGCCAAAGCCCGGAGGCCAGGAAGGTGAGGGCGGTAAGGCTCGTGACCAGGAAGCTTACGAACATCTCCGTGACCCCCCAGAAGCCCTGGCGCACCGGGTGGTCCACTTGGGCCTGGGCGTGGGCGATGGGCGCAGAACCCAAGCCCGCCTCGTTGGCGAAGATGCCCCGGCCCAGCCCAGCGTTGAGGGCGGCGAAGAGGCTATAGCCCGCCGCTCCCCCCAAGGCCGCCTCCGGGCTGAAGGCCGCCCGGAAGACCAGGGCCAAGGCCTCGGGGATCTGGGCCCCGTAAAGGACCAATAGGGGCACCACCGCCACCAGGAAAAGGAGAAGCTTTAAGGGTACCACCACCTGGGCAAAACGGGCCACCCGAACGATGCCCCCACCCAGCACCACCCCCACCAGGAGGGCTAGGAAAAGGCCCACCAAGGCCGGTGGCGCCCCTAAGGGGGCCAGAGCCCCCCCCACTGCCCCGGCCTGGGAGAGGTTGCCGATACCAAAAGCGGCCACCGCGGCGAAGAAGGCGAAGAAATAGGCCAGAAAGCGGAGCCTGGGAAGACCCCGGTACAGGTAGTACATGGGTCCGCCAGAAACCGACCCATCGGCAAAGCGGCGGCGGAAGTGCACCGCCAAGGTGGCCTCGGCAAACTTTGTGCCCGTACCAAAGAAGTAGCCCAGCCACATCCAAAAGACCGCCCCCGGCCCCCCTAGAAGCACCGCCGCCAGCATGCCCAAAAGGTGCCCCGTGCCCACCGTGGCGGAGAGGGCCACCATGGTGGCCTGGAAGGGAGTAATCTGGCCGCCAAAGCCATAGGTACGCTCGCGGATGGCCCCCAGGGTTTCGCTAAAGGAAACCCGAAGCATCCTCAGAGGGGCACTAAACCAGCGGATCTGGAAGATGACCAGGTAAGCTCCCACCAGCAAAAAGAAAAGCTTCATGGGGAAGCCGTATACGATCCGGTTGAGATACTCGTTTAGGGTCAGGATATCCATAGGCTATACCTCCGGCACCACCTCCACCTTATCCCCCCGCCTGAGGCGGAGGCGCTTGAGATCCTCCTCCAGCAGGCCCAGCCGACCGGGGATGTTGGGCCTGGGCCGCACTTCCATCAACGCCTCGAGGCGCTTTAGGCGAAGGCGGAAGGCATGGCGGATGGCCCGGGCCCACTCGGCGTAAAGGGCCTCGTCCACATAGGCTACCCCCGACCCAGGGCCATAGATGGGAAGGACCAAAAGGGAAGCGGGCGGCACCTCCACCAAGGGCACCGCCTCCAGGGCTCCCATCCCCAATAGGGTGTGCAGGATGCGGGCCAAGCGCAACACCCCGGGGGCCAGGAGCACCTCGGCGATGCGCTTCCCCTCCACCTGGGCCAGAACCCGCAAGGCCTCGGGGCCAAGCTCCACCTGGCCTCCCTTGGTGGGCAGGCGCAGAACATACCCCCAGTCGGAGGGTAGGGAAAGCCCCTGCCACAGGGCCTGGGCCTCGCTTAGGCGTGCGGGTACCGCAAGCCCTCCCAACAAGGTGGTGTGGGGTGGCAAAACCTCGGGCTCAAAGCGATAGGGCGCTCGCTTGAGACCGGAAAGCAGGTCCAAGGCCTCCTCTCCCTCCAGGCCCTTTTCCCCTGACCAGACCCGGGCATGGACCACCTGGCCACCCCGCAAAAAAACCTCTCCCTCCAGGTAAGGGGTGCGGACCAGAAGCCTTCCCGTGCGCCCGGTGCTCATCAAAGCCCCCACCAGGGCCACGAAGGGAAACTCTGCAAGGTTACCTTCAAGATAGCCTTGCGGCTGGCCGAGATAATCTGAGGGCTCACCCAGCATTCCTTCCCGTTTTACCATGCCCCCTCCCCAGCGTCCAGGCGGGGTATCCTTAGGTATGCATCTCCTCTTGCTCCACGGCTTTACCTCCCACCCCGTCCTCACCCTGGGCCCCTTGCCCAGGGTGTTGCGGGAGGCCGGTTTTACCGTGGTTCAACCGGCCCTACCAGGCCACGGCACCCGGCCAGAGGACCTTCTTCGGGTGCGCTGGCCGGACTGGCTGGCGGTGGCCCAGGAGGTCTACCAGAAGCTACCCGAGCCTCGAGGGGTGGTGGGGCTTTCCATGGGCGCCCTCCTAGCCGCCCACCTGGCCGCGGAAAGCCCCACCCAGGCCCTGGTAGCCCTGGCCCCAGCCCTGGCCCTCAAGCACCCCCTTGCCCCCCTGGCTCCCCTCTTGGCCTGGTTCATCCCCCGTTTTCCTGGCCCCGACTCCATCCAGGACCCCGAGCTTAGTAAGCAAAACCCCAACTACCCCTACTTTCCCACCCGGGCCCTGCTCCAGCTTTTGGCCCTTATGCGCCGCACCCCCGAGGTCCTACCCCAGGTAAAGGCCCCTGCCTTGGTGGTGGAGGCCGGCCGGGACAAGGTGGTGGACCCTGCCGGGGTCCGGGGCTACCACGCCCTTTTGGGAAGCCCTAAGAAGGATTACCTGGTCTTCCCGGAAAGCGGGCATGACCTCCTCTTGGACCGGGACCGGGAAGCCGTGGCCCAGGCGGTCCGGGATTGGCTTATTGCTAACAATAATCACTTGCAGTAATATGGGGACCATGGAACCCCTATCCATCTCCCCTGGGACCGTCTTCCTGTACGCCCTCCTCACCGCCATCGCCACCGGCCTAGGGGCCATTCCCTTCCTCTTCACCCGAAAGATCCTCGCCCACCACCTGGGCCTGGCCAACGCCGCCGCCGCCGGGCTTATGCTGGCCGCCAGCTTCGGCCTCATCTACGAGGGGGTGCACTACCACCTGGGCCGGACCCTTTTAGGGGTGGTGTTGGGGCTCTTTTTTATCCAGCTCTCCCACCGGTTTCTCCACAGCCGGGAGGTAAGCTTTGGCACCCTAAACGGCCTGGATGCCCGCAAAGCCCTCATGATGGTGGGCATCATGACCCTGCACTCCTTCGCCGAGGGGATTGGCGTAGGGGTGGCCTTCGGGGGCGGGGAGGCCTTGGGGGTTTTCCTCACCCTAGCCATCGCTGTGCACAACATCCCCGAGGGACTGGCCATCAGCCTGGTGCTGATCCCTCGGGGTGTAAGCGTCTTGGGCGCGGCCCTTTGGAGCGTTTTCTCCAGCCTACCCCAGCCCCTCATGGCCGTGCCCGCCTTTCTCTTCGTGGAACTCTTTAAGCCCGCCTTGCCGGTGGGCCTAGGCTTCGCTGCCGGAGCCATGATCTGGATGGTAGCGGCGGAAATCCTTCCCGAAGCCCTAAGGGAGGCCAAGGCGGAAGGCGTGGCCACGGTGCTCACCCTAGCCGTGGCCCTGATGGTGGCCTTCCAGATTCTCCTTGGGGGGTAGCCAAACCCAGGGAAGCTCCCCTTCCAGATGGAGGGCTTCCAAGGCAGGGCGCACGCGAAAGGCCAGAAGCCTCACCCCCGCCTCCTCCGCTTCCCGGGCTGCTCGGTATAGGAACCCATCCTCCGGGTCCAGGGCAAAGGCCTGAGCCAGGGGATGTTGCACCATCCAGACCGCATGGGCTAGCCCCCCATTCCGGGCAAAGGCCGAAAGAAGCCTAAGGTGCCTGGCCCCTCGAGGGGTAGGGGCATCGGGGAAAAGGGCCAGGCCCTCCTCCACCCGGTTGCAGTTTTTGGCTTCCCAAAGAGCTTCCTTATCCCCAATCCAGGCGGAGAAGTCCAGCCTCTCCCCCCCCAAGGGCACCTCTTTTCTTAGATCCGCAAGGGAGCCGAAAAACCCCTCCTTCAAAAGCAACTCCAGGAGACGGTTGGCCAAGGAGGCGTCCACCCCCACCAAAACCCCCTGGCTTTCCACCAGGACCATCCGGCCCACCGTCTTGAGGGTGGGCCTGGGATGGTAAAAGCAAGGGGTTCCGGGCAGAAGGAGTTCCGTCATCCGCCCCGAGTTAGGCAGGTGCAAGGGGCCCACGTCCGCCTCCACCAGGAAGCGGTTTTTCCTTTCCCGGAAACGGCAGGGTTTTAGGGGAGGCAAAGGCAAGGCCCACATGAGCAAAACTTTAGCCCGGTCCTAGACCGGGCTTTTTGGCGGAGAGGGCGGGATTCGAACCCGCGGTACCGGTTTTCCCGGTACAACACCTTAGCAGGGTGCCGCCTTCGACCACTCGGCCACCCCTCCAAGCCTTCTGGCGGAGGGTGAGGGATTCGAACCCCCGGTGGGCCCAAGGCCCACAGCGGTTTTCAAGACCGCCGCCTTCAACCGCTCGGCCAACCCTCCAAGGTCTGGCCGCAAGGTTTACTATGCGGCAACCTCCTCGGCTTGTCAATCGGGATGGGCTAGAGTGCCCTTTTGGAGCGAAACCGGGACCCCATCCTTCAGGCCTGAAGGGACTTAGGACCCACCCGGTTCTCCCCGATATCCCGCTGCCCTCCCCGAAGGGGCCCCCTTTGCGCGGTACCCGCACCCGGAGGCCGAAAGGCTTTTGCCCTATGCCCAGGAAATCCATGCCTTCGGCCAGGGTCTCCCACGAGGGAATCCTAAGGCGCCTGAAGGAGGGGCCTGGGGTGCGAAGGGGAGACGTTCCTGCGGCATCGGCTCCTGGGCCACAGGCCGGGCCCTACCGGGAAGCGGCCCGGACCCCTCCTCATCCACGGAGGCCTTTCCTGCCAAGGCCTTCACCCCCTGGCGCAAAGGGCTTTTAGGGGCCTTCCGGTGGGGCTTCACGCCTACACGGTGGAGGAAGCGAAGGCCTTAGGAACCCCTTCTTAGGCGGATGCTGGCCCAGGCTATACCCCTTTTGGCCCCCTAACGGAGCCAGGCTAGGACAAACCGCTCCACCAGGGCCTCCATGGCGGGGATCACCGCATGGTGGAGATCGGGGAAGAGGACCAGGTGGTCCTCCCCCAAGGGGCCAAACCCCGTGGGCCTGAGGCAGGCCCGGCCCTTGGTGAGGGGCAGGGTCCAGGGATGGCCTTCCCGGGTGAGGGCCACCTGGTACACCTTGCGGCCGGCTTCCTCCCGCACATCCCTCAGGCGGCAGGCCTGCGTGGGGGGAATAAGGGGGTCGTTGCCCGCCTGCAGGATGAGAAGGGGAGCCCCAAGGCGGGCCGCATGGGGCAAGGGGCTCTGCCGGGCGTAGCAGGCCGGGCACTCCTCCGGAAGCCCACCGAAGACCTCCCGCCAACGTTCCAAGGCGTCGGGGCGGGTTTTCCTCAGGATCTCCACCTGTTCGGCAAAGTCCACCGGGCCGATGACAAAGGCCACACCCCTGGCCCTTCCCTCCAGGGCCGCCGCCTTTAGGGCCACGCAGGCTCCCAGGGAGTAGCCGGCGTAGGCGTGGCGCCTTATCCCCATCTGGGGAAGGAGGCGGGCCATAAGGGCTACGTCCTCGGCTTCCTCCAGGCAACCGGTCACCTTTCCCTCACTTTTCCCCCGGCCTCTGAGGTGGGGCACCAAGGCCACCACCCCCTTCTCCGCATAGAGGCGGCACCGCTTTTCCATGTCCAAGGTGGGAGGGCCGAAGCCACCCGGCACCAGGATCACCGCCCGGTCCGCAGCCCCTTGCGGCGAGCAGACTTGGGCAAACAGGGAAACCCCCTCCCGCCCGTAAACCACACCTTCTTCCACCCTCTTCAGCCCCGGGCTTGCCGACCGCAGACCCCAGAACAGGCCAAGGGCCAGGGCCAGGAGCCAGACCGCGAAGGCCCTCATCGGCCGAAGATGGCGGGGGATACCCTGGCCCTCGCCAGGAGGTAGGCCAGGAAAAGAGGTAGGAGGAGGGCCAAGACCAAGTAGACCGCCAAAGCCGGCTTAAGACCCAAGGGTTCAGGGAAGGCCGGGTACTTTTCCAAAAGGCGCACCACCATGGGGTGGACCAGGTAGATCTGCAAGGAGTAGCGGCCCAAAAAGGCCAGGGGCGTCCGCAAGGGGGTGCGGGCCAAGGCGTAGGCCAGGGCCAGGAGGAGAAAGGCCATACCCGTGGTGTACAGCCAGTGGAAGGCCTGGTAGTGGAAGGTGTTCACAGGAAGGCGCTTAAGCACCTCCAAGGCCAGGGGCAGATACCCCCAAAGCCCCACCCCGGCCACCAAAAGGGCTATCGGCCAGAAGCGGAGAAGGCGGGGTAGAACCTCGAGGCGGCTTGCCAGGTAAAGCCCCAAGGCGATGGCCGGGGTGTACCAAAGGACGAAGCTTCCCGGGTAGGGCAAAAAGCGGTAGTGACGGTTCAGAAAGTAAACCCCCAAGGTGAGCCCTACCCCTAGAAGGAGGAACACCAGGCCGTGTGGCCTCCGCCTGAGGAGAGGGAGGGAAAGGGGGAGGAGGAGGGTGAGCTGCAGGGCCACCGCCAGGAAGTAGAGGTGAAAGTAGGCCTTTCCCCAAAGGAGCTGGTGGGGAAGGCGTTCCGGCTGAAAAACCCCGTAATCCCAGTAGCGGAAGGCCAGGTAGATCCCGCTCCAAAGGAGGTAAGGCCAAAGAAGGCGAAGGGCCCGATTCCTTAGGTAACGGCCCAGGCGGAACTCCCTGAGGAAACCGGCCCCCAGGACCAGGGTGGTCATGAAGAGGAAGGCGGGCACGGCAAAGTGCAGGGTGCGGTTCGCCGCCGCCAGGAGGTGCCATTCTAGGCTTCCCGGGGAAAGCTCCCGCAGGAAACGGCCCGTCACGTGGTGGAGGACCACCTCCAAGATGGCCAGCCCCCGGAAGACCTCCACCCAGGGAAAGCGTTCCACAGGACTATTTTTCCACAGGCCCGTGAGACTTTTCCGAGAGCAAAAGGGCCAGCTCCTCCCTCAGGGCAGGCCGCTTGGGGTAGGCCAAGACCAAGGCCGAGGCCGCCTCCTGGGCCGCCTTGGGGTCCAGGCGGGCCATGCGCCCTAGGAGCCGAGCCGCCTCCTGGTAGGCCTTGCGGCTACCCCTTTCCACCAGGGATCTCGCCCTTTCCCAGTAGAGCCTTTTGGCCTCCTCAGGAAGCCTTTCCTCCAGGGCCTCCGCCAGGCGGGGGTAGGCCTCGAGGGGGGCGTCTTTCAAGAGGCGGTCCAGGGCCTTCCAATCCTCCTCCAAGAGGTGGATGCGGGCTAGGAGGACCGGGTCTTGCACCCGGCGCAGAAGGGCCCTCCGCTCCGCAAAAAACCCCCGGCCCAGCTTGGCCTTTAGGGCCAGGTAGTCCTCGAGGTTCGGCCGGACCGCAAACCGGGCCCTGTGATCCTCAGGAAGCCCCCGGTGGGCCACCAAAAGGTCCAAAAGGGGCCAGAGCCTGGGGTCCTTGCCGAACCAGTCCCGGGCCTCCTCCGCATACCTTAGGGCCTCCGCCATCCGGCCCAAGGAGAGGAGCCGGTTCACCAGCTGGAGGTAGTCCTCCACCCCCTCAAGCCCTTCCCGCAAGGCGGCAAGCCCCTCCTCCACCCGCCCCAAGCGGAAGAGAAGCTCGGCCTTAAGCCCCCGCTTCAGCCCCCAAGCATCCTGCCCCCTTAGGAGGCGGAGGGCTTCCTCCGCCTCCCTCTCCCCCGCCCGTAAGAAGGCCTCCCGCAGAGCCTCGGAAGGGTGTTTCAGGTAAAGGCCAAGGAGGAAGGAAAGCCTAGGGGAAAGGGCCAGATAGCGCTCTAAGGCCGCCTTCAGGTAGGGCTCCGGGTCAAAGGGGGCCTGCAGAAGGGCCTCGAGGTAGGCCTCCACCTCCTCCCTTCCCACCCGGTCCAGGCGCAGGAGGAGGGCCTTAGCCTCCGCCTCCCCTCCCCCCATCCGGAAGGTCCGGCGCAGGTGCTTTACCCCCTCCATGAAGGCCTTCCCTGGGGCTAAGGCCTCCGCCAGATAGGAGGCAACCCCAGGAATCAGGGCGAGCCTTTGCAAAAGGTCCTTGGCCTCATCGGGCGTTAGGGCCTCTATAAGGGGCGCAAGGTCGGGTACCCTTCCCTCCACGTAGGCATAAAGAAGCGCCGCCGCATGCTTGCAAGGAAAATCGGGATAGGGGCAGGTGCACCGGCCCACAAGCCCAGGCCCCACCTCCACCTGGTAGGGAGCCTCCGCCGAACCCTGCACCAAACCCACAATCCTCTCCCCCACCCGAAAGACCCTCTGCACCCGGCCCTCCTGGTAGTAGGCCAGCCCCCGGCGGAGCACCTCGGGGGAAAAAAGCGGAGCAAAGTCCGCTTCCTCCCTAGGGGGAAAAGGCGGCACGGATTCAGTCTAAAGCCCGGGCGTGGTATCATGGGATGAGAAGCCTATGAAATGACCCTGACGACTACCCTCAGGGAAGCGGACCTGAAACGCCCCCTACCCAAGGGGTACGTGCAGTGCCGGGCCTGCGCCCACTACTGCGCCATCGCCCCAGGACAGGCAGGCAAATGCGGGGTTAGGCGCAACTTCGGGGGCAGGCTGTACCTGGTGACCTACGGCAAGGCGGCCGCCCTTCACCTGGACCCGGTGGAGAAGAAGCCCCTTTACCACTTCCACCCCGGGGAGGGAATCCTTTCCCTGGGCACCGTGGGGTGCAACCTCTTCTGCGCGTTTTGCCAGAACTGGCAGATCTCCCAGTTCCGGGAGTTCCAGGTCACCCCGGAAGGCCATTTGGACCGGCCCATCGGGGAGGACTGGCCCCCGGAGGCCATCGTGCAGGAGGCCGAGGCCTTGGGGGTGCGGCTTCTCGCCTACACCTACAACGAGCCCGCCGTCTGGATGGAATACGCCCACGACACCGCACGGCTCGCCAAGGAACGGGGCATGAAAAACGTCTTCGTCACCAGCGGCTTGGAAACCAAGGAAGCCTGGGACTACATCCGGCCCTATCTGGATGCCGCCAACGTGGACCTGAAGGGCTTCACGGAGGAGTTCTACCGGAGGATCTGTGGGGCCCGGCTCAAGCCGGTTTTGGAGAGCCTCGAGCACCTCCACGCCCAAGGGGTCTGGGTGGAGGTGACCACCCTCCTCCTGGAGGGCTATAACGACGCCCCCGAGGAGGTGCGGGCCATGGCCCGATTCCTCAAGGGGCTCTCCCCCGAAATCCCCTGGCACCTCACCGCCGCCCATCCCGACTACCGCATGCTGGACCTGAGGCCCACCCGGCACAGCACCCTGATGCGGGCCTACGAGATCGCCAAGGAGGAAGGACTAAGGTTCGTGTACGTGGGCAACGTCCTGGACGAGGAGAGGAGTTCCACCCGTTGCCCGGACTGCGGCAGGCTCCTCATCCGCCGCCGGGGCTACCGGGTGGAGCCCCTTTGGGAGGTCCCCGGGGTCTGCCCGGGGTGCGGGAGGAGGATTCCCGGGGTATGGACCTGGTGAGGCCGCCGGCGGTGGCCGGCTACTTCTACCCCCAGGAGGCGGAACGCCTAAGGCAGGAGGTGGAAGGCCTTCTCCAAAGGGCCCGCTCCTCCCCTGACCCTGGGATAAGGGGCCTTCTCTCCCCCCATGCCGGCTATGTTTACTCGGGAAAGGTGGCGGCCGAGGGCTTTGGGGCCCTTTCCGCCTGGCAGGGAAGGGCGAGGAGGGCCTTCCTTTTGGGGCCCAGCCATTTCGTGCCCTTTCTTGGCGTGGCCTTCTACCCTTACCGCGCCTGGGCCACCCCCTTGGGGGAGGTGGCGGTGGACCTGGAAGGGGGAAGCAGGCTTATGGAGAAGGGCCCGCCCTTTGTAACCTACGAGGAGCCCTTCTGGGAAGAGCATAGCCTCGAGGTCCTCCTCCCCTTCCTCCAAGTGGCCTTGCCGGGCACGCCCATCCTGCCCCTCCTCTTCGGGGAGGTGGACCCCATGGAGGTGGCCGAGGCCCTCTTGCCGGAGCTAGGGGAAGGGGACCTGGTGCTGGCCTCCAGCGACCTCTCCCACTACCACCCCGACCCTGTGGCCCGAAAGCGGGACCAAAAGACCTTGGAAAGGGCCCTGGCCCTGGATGTGGAAGGGGTGGCCCAAGGGGAAGCCTG